>CAYTQA010000001.1:0-32048 GCA_964439495.1 uncultured Terriglobales bacterium
TGATCCCGCTCATGATCTCGAACGCTTTGAGTGGAATTCCGCTTCCTATCTATGGAGATGGGGGAAACCGGCGCGACTGGCTTTACGTTGTAGACCATTGCGACGCCATTCGCACCGTATTGTCTGAGGGAAAGCCGGGCGAGACATATAACATAGGGGGGCGGAACGAAATGTCCAATCTCGAGGTCGTGGAGACAATCTGCAACCTGCTGGATGAGTTGCGGCCCGCGGAGAAGCCTTATCGCTCACTCAAGAGCTTTGTCAAGGACCGTCCCGGCCATGACCGGCGCTACTCCATGAACATCGAGAAGATCCGAGACAGAGCACGAGATTGCAATGCAGGTGAACGGCATTGCTCCGGGAATACTGGCGGAGGAGGCGCGGCGTTGCCATGCCGTCATGATTCATTATTCGACCGATTACGTCTTCAGCGGCGAAAAGCATCTTCCTTATGTTGAATCCGATTCAACGGGACCGCTCAGCGAGTATGGCCGCACAAAGCTTGAGGGAGAAAAGATGATTGCCCAGGCCGGAGGAGCGTACTTTATCTTGCGTACAAGTTGGATTTATTCCGCCCAGGGAACAAATTTTCTTTTGACCATGTTAAGGCTGGGCACGGAACGGGAGCAGCTTCGAGTGGTAAATGACCAGATAGGCGCCCCCACTTCGGCGGGCGCAGTGACCGATGCAACCGTCGATCTGGTGCGAAAACTTTCCGGTCGGGGCCCTAATTTATACGACTACGCGCAAAATTTCGCCGGCATTTACCATCTCTCCTGTAAAGGCAAGACCTCATGGTTTGAGTTTGCGCGCTCAATCTTCGCGGAAGCGCGGGAAACCAGATTAGGGGCGAAGCTGAAGGTCGCCGAAGTTGTCCCAATCTGCACCGAGCAATATCCTACTCCAGCGAAAAGACCGAAATATTCAGTCCTCTCCAACGAAAAAGTCATGAGGGACCTGGGGCTGAGTATGCCTCTATGGCAAAATGCGCTTACAACTGTCATGCGTCAATTAGTTTCCCAGCAATAGTTCAATGCGTTGCTTAGTCCGCCTTCAGCTCCCGCCCGCTGGTTTCCGGCAGCAGCAACACTCCGCCAATCATGATTATGTAAGCTGCAAGCGCAAATACCGCGATTGCATGTCCGAGCGGTATACGCGAACTTAACGAACCGACCAGCGCGGGGAATGACGCTCCGATCCCTCGCCCGAAGTTATATGAAAATCCCTGCCCGGAACCGCGCAGGCGCGTGGGAAACAGCTCCGTCAGGAATGGGCCCATCGGACTGAACGACCCCGAAGCAAAAAAGCCCAATGGAAAGCCGAGCGCGAGCATCACTGAAGCGGGGAATGCCAGAAGCGTATAGGACCAGACCGTCAGGAACGAGCAGACCGCGAATAATATCAGCGTCCGCCTGCGTCCCAGCCGGTCGGTGAGGTAGGCGCTCACCAGATAGCCGGCGAAGGACCCGAATATCACGATGGAAAGATAACCACCTGTGTTCAACACCGAGAGCCCGCGCGAAATCCTCAAATAGGTGGGCAGCCATGTGGTAATTGCGTAATAACCTCCCTGCGCGCCGGCCGCCAGCAGCGATGCAAACAGGGTGGTCCGCAGCAGCGGCAGGCGAAAGATGTGCAGCCATGCGTTCCCGAGTGGGGGCGCTTTCCTTCGCATGGTGGTGAACACTTCAGGCTCTTTAAGATTGCGGCGTATATAAAGGACCAGCAGCGCCGGAAGCAGTCCAATCCAGAACATCGGCCTCCACGCCTTGTCGGCGGGCAGAAATGAATAGAGCAGGCTATAGCAGAGCGCAGCCAGCCCCCATCCGATTGCCCATCCAGCCTGTACGGCGCCTACCGCTTTGCCGCGATGTTGGGCCCGAATGGTTTCTCCCATCAATACCGACCCCACTGCCCACTCGCCTCCGAATCCCAGGCCCTGCAATCCTCTTACGACCAGCAACTGCTCGAAGGAGGTTGTGAAGCCGCTCAAGAAAGTAAAAAACGCAAACCACAGAATCGTGAGCTGGAGTATTTTTACCCGGCCATACCGGTCGGCCATCAATCCCGCCAGCCAGCCACCAATCGCCGAAATTAGAAGTGCGGAGGTCCCTAATACTCCCGCCTGTCCAGAGGTGATGTGCCACACTGCAATCAAGGTAGGAAGGACGAAGCTATAGACCATCAGGTCCATCCCATCGAGCATCCAGCCGGAAAAAGTGGCAAACAGTGTGGCGCGTTCGAGGGAGGACAACTGAAATATCCAGGGCCGCCGCGCGGCGTCATTTGTGGAGGAGACCGTCGCCACTCTGCCTGCGCTCATGCTTTATTTATATACTGAACAATTGCGCGCCGCGTATCAGGCACAATGTAAGTCAAACTCTCTTTTGAAGCGACACAACATTCCAGGAGCAACGTCCGATTGCTGATTGCGATTGATACCGGAGGGACTTTCACCGACTGCGTCTATGTGGAGGAGGGCGCGCTGAAGGTCCTGAAGATTTTTTCCACGCCCGAAGATCCCGGGAATGCTGTCCTGAGCGCGGTGCGCACGATTTCGGGTTCCTCGACCCCTTCCGTACGCCACGGCACTACCGTTGGCACCAATATTGTTCTTGAACGCAAGGGGGCGCGAGTCGCATTCGTTACTACTGCCGGATTTGAAGACACCATCGCAATTGGCCGCCAGGCGCGTCCTCGTCTCTACGACTGGTTTGCGGTCCCCCGGCCTTGCATTGTGCCGCCCGAGCTTCGTTTTGGAGTGGAGGAGCGCACCACCCCGGAGGGCAAAGTCCTGAAGCGCCCTGCAGCCTCCGACCTGGATCGATTATGCGACCGGATCCGGGAGAGCGGGGCCGAATCCATCGCCCTCTCGCTGCTGTTTTCATTTGTCGATCCCAATAATGAACGGCTCACGGCGGAGGCATTGCAGCGCCTGGGCCTGCCTCTTTCCACCTCGCACAAAATATTGCCCGAGTTTCGCGAATATGAGCGGGCGTCCACAGTGGCCATCAACGCGTATCTTGCTCCAAAAGTGGGAAGCTATCTGCGTGGGCTGGAGAATGGGATGCATGAGAGCTTCCGCGCTGGACGCGTGGAAGTGATGCAGTCATCCGGCGGCATTATTCCGGCCCGGCTTGCGGCGGAGCAACCGGTCCGCACCGTCCTCTCCGGTCCGGCGGGTGGAGTGATTGGGGCACATGCAGTGGCACGTCTGGCCGGTTTTTCTAAAATCATCGGCTTCGATATGGGCGGCACTTCCACCGACGTTGCGCTGATTGACGCCGATGAGGGCGGCCCCAGGACCACCAACGAAGCCGTGATCTCCGACATGCCTATCAGCGTGCCCATGCTCGACATTCATACCGTCGGGGCCGGAGGCGGATCGCTGGCGCGCTTCGACCATGGAGGCATTCTCCACGTCGGGCCCGAATCGGCAGGCGCGAATCCCGGACCGATCTGTTATGGCCGTGGCACGCTGCCAACAGTTACGGATGCGGACCTGATTCTGGGCCGTCTCGATCCCGAGCTTTTTCTCGGCGGTAAACTGCGCCTGGATCCCGAACGCGCGCGCAGCTACATGGAAAAGGCGCGGCATTCGATTGCTTCCACGGAGCAGTTTGCGGCCGGAATCGTGATGCTCGCCGAAAGCACCATGGAAAAGGCCATCCGGCTTATTTCTGTCGAACGCGGGTATGATCCGCGCGAGTTTACTTTAGTCTGCTTCGGCGGCGCGGGACCATTGCATGCATGTGCGCTGGCGCGAGCGCTGCGCATTCCCCGCGTCCTGGTCCCGCTCATGCCGGGAGCGCTTTCCGCTCTGGGCATACTGCTGGCGGAGACCATTCGGGACTATTCCAAAACTGTTATGCTGTCCGCGAAGGTTGAACTGCTGGAGCCGCATTTCCTGGAGCTTGAGCGGACGGGAGTTGCCGAACTCCGCAATCAAGGCCTGAGCGGTGTTGCAAGCCGCTCGGTCGATCTGCGCTACGCCGGCCAGGGATACGAGCTCAACGTTCCCGCCGGTTCGGAGATGTTCCAGTCTTTTCATCGGGTGCACCGGCGGCGATATGGATATGCGGACGAGAAGAGAGCGGTCGAAGTCGTGAACATCAGGGTACGCATCAGCTCAGCGGGGGAGCAGGTGGAATTTCCACGCCATTCCCTGCAAGCGGGTGAAGGGAGTCACGCCATATTGAAGACTCGCCCCATTATCTTTGACGGACGCACCTTCGACAGCCCCGTTTATGATCGCGAACTCCTGCGCGCCGGAGACCGTTTTGCAGGCCCGGCCCTGATCGCCGAATACAGCGCGACCACTGTGCTCGCCCCCGGATGCATCGCGGCCATCGACACATTCAAGAATATCGTCATCGAGGTGAACTGATGCCGGAGTCGCGGGTTGATGCGGTTGAGCTGGCATTATTCAAAAGCACGGTACACTTCGTTGCCGAGGAGATGGGCGCCGCGCTTCGTCGCACCTCTTTCTCTCCCAATATAAAAGAGCGCAGGGATTATTCCTGCGCTATCTTCGATGGGAATGGGGATGTGATCGCCATGGGCGACCACATGCCGGTGCACCTCGGATCGATGCCGATGTCAGTGCGCGCCGCCATTGACTGTCTGCATCTGGAAGCTGGAGATATGGCGATCCTGAACGATCCTTATGCCGGCGGGACCCACCTGCCGGACATCACCATGGTGCTGCCGGTCTTTCACGATGAAGCGGTTGCCCCCACATTCTATGTGGCCGCGCGGGCGCATCACGCCGATGTGGGCGGCATGTATCCCGGTTCCATGGGGCCATGCCGCGAAATTTATCAGGAAGGATTGCGCATCCCGCCGCTCAGGATCATGAAGAGGGGCAGCATCGATCGCGAGATTCTCGACCTGCTGCTGCACAATGTCCGCACTCCGGTCGAGCGCGAAGGGGACCTCACATCGCAAATTGGATCATGCCGGGTGGGAGAGGCGCGTCTGCGGGAGGTGATTGCGAAGTACGGCGTGGAATCGATTCGAGATCTTGGCCGCGCTTTGCTGGATTACTCCGAGCGCCTGGTGCGTGCGGAGCTGGCTTCCATGCCCGCTGGAGAGTTTACTGCCGAGGATTTTCTGGACGATGATGGCTATTCCGATGCGCCGGTCAAAATTTGCGCGACCATTCGCATCGATCCGGCGGCGAGAAAAGCGCGCGTGGATTTTTCCGGCTCCAGTCCGCAAGTGAACAGCAGCATCAATGCCGTGTATGCGGTCGCCTACTCGGCGGTCTATTACGTCTTTCGCTGCCTGCTGCCGGAGGCCGCGCCAGCTACCGCCGGCATCATGCGTCCCATTGAGGTCTTCGCTCCGGAAGGGACGGTTGTGCATGCCCGTCCGCCCGCTCCGGTCGCAGGCGGAAATGTGGAAACCTCCCAACGAATCGTGGACGTTCTACTGAAGGCTTTGGCGATTGCTATTCCCGACCGCATTCCCGCCGCCAGCTCGGGAACGATGAACAACCTGACTATCGGTGGCATCGATCCGCGCGCTAATCTGCCCTTCGCTTATTACGAAACCATTGCTGGAGGCATGGGCGCGCGTCCCGGAGCGGACGGCGTCTCGGGCATCCACACTCACATGACCAATTCTCTCAACACCCCGGTGGAAGCTCTCGAATACGCTTACCCGCTGCGGCTGCGGCAATATAGCTATCGTCCCAACTCCGGCGGGCGGGGAAAGTATTCGGGAGGAGATGGGCTGGTCCGCGAGATTGAGCTGCTCGCCGATGCCCAGGTAACACTGCTTGCGGACCGCCGCAAATTTCGTCCTTACGGCCTTGCGGGAGGAGAAGCGGGCGCTACCGGACGCACAACGCTGCTGCGTGGCAACAACGGACCGCAGGAGCTTCCGGGGAAATGCAGCATTCCGGCATGCAGGGGCGACGTCATTCGGATTGAGACCCCCGGCGGCGGTGGCTGGGGCGCGGAAAAATCGTGAATGTATAATCTCAACTGGGAATTTTTCAGGTACGAGATGTGGAACGCGTTCGCACGGATATTCAAAAATTCGCCGCTACTCTGCTGCAGAACTTCCCTCCGGAGGAGGCGGTAGTCCTGGCTTGGCCCCTGGTCTGCGGAAGCAGCGTGGCCCAGCGCACAAAGGCGCTGGAGTTTGCTTCGGGCACTTTGCGGGTCCAGGTGCCGGACACAGGATGGTGCAGCCAATTATTTGAATTTTCCCGGCAGTACATTGCCGCTCTCAATGCCGTGGCCAGGCAGAAAGTAGTAAAGCAAATCGAATATTTGCCGTTGGAGAAGTCTCCGCAAGTAACGTATCGGACAAGTTACAAGAGATGAAAGTTACCGCCAAGGATGTACAGTATGTAGCCGATCTGGCGCACCTGGATTTAACCCCGGAAGAGCGCAGCCGCATGGAACGCGACCTGAATTCCATTCTGGAATATATCGATCGCCTCAATGAGCTGGATACGACCAGCATCCAGCCCATGGCGCAGGTGGCGCAATTGGCGCCCGTAAGCGACCAAGGCCGTCAGGACGGGCACTGGCGTGAGGACCAGAACCGGCCCTCGCTGGACCATAAGCAGGCGCTGCGGAACGCTCCGCAGGGTACCGAGGCGTTTTTCCGTGTGCCCAAAGTGATTGAGCGTTAGTTGTTGCAGCCTCTTACCTCATATTCATGATCAATATCAATCAGCTCACGATCAGCTCGACCGTCGCCGCCATCCAGGAGCGGCAGACAACCGCCGCCCATCTGGTTGAGGAATTCTATAAAAAGATTGAGGCGGAGGACCGCGGAAAAACCAACGCTTATCTGGCGCTTTCAAAAGACCGGGCCTTGGCCAAGGCCGCCCACATCGATGCCATCGCCGATAAAGGAGATCCGCTCCCGGTGTTGGGGGGAGTGCCCATCGCAATCAAGGATGTGATGAATACCCGCGATGTTCCTACCACCGCCGGGTCGAAGGTCCTTCAGGGCTACATTCCTCCTTAGGATTGCACGGCTGTGGAGAGGCTGGAGCGTGCTGGAGCGGTGCTTCTGGGGAAAACCAATTGCGATGAATTCGCCATGGGCTCTTCGAATGAGAACTCGGCCTATGGACCGGTGCGCAACCCGCGCGATCCTGAACGGGTGCCGGGAGGTTCCAGCGGAGGCTCCGCGGCATGTGTTGCCGCCGGCACTGCGGTCGCGGCGCTGGGAAGCGATACTGGCGGATCGATCCGGCAGCCCGCCGCCTTTTGCGGAGTTGTCGGATTAATGCCCACATATGGACGCGTCTCTCGCTATGGATTGATCGCCTTTGCCTCCTCGCTGGACCATATTGGGCCTTTAACGAAATCCGTAAAAGATGCCGCCATTCTCCTGCAACAGATTTCAGGCCGCGATCCGCTCGATGCCACCACCGCCGATGTCCCTGTCCCCGATTTCGTCTCGCACATCGGCGAACCGGTCGCAGGGATTAAGTTGGGAATGCCCAAAGAATATTTTGGCGAAGGCCTCGACTCGGAAGTCCGCAAAGCGGTTGAGAATGGGATCCAGCTCCTGGCAATGGCCGGGTGTGAGGTGGTCCCGGTCTCCCTGCCGCATACTGCGTATGCCATTCCTACCTACTATGTCGTCGCAACGGCGGAGGCTTCGTCTAATCTGGCGCGCTTCGATGGCGTGCGTTATGGGTATCGCTCCCCCAAGTCGAGTACCCTCTCCGAGATGTACCGGCGCAGCCGGGATGAGGGCTTCGGCACGGAGGTAAAACGCCGCATTATGCTGGGCACCTATGCCTTGAGCGCGGGATATTACGATGCGTATTACCTGAAAGCCCAGAAAGTGCGCACTTTACTGGCGCGGGACTTCCAGCAGGCATTCCAAACCGTGGACGCGGTAGTCACCCCGGTCACGCCCACTGCGGCATTCAAATTAGGGGAAAAAGCAGACGATCCGCTGGCAATGTATCTGGCTGATATTTATACAGTTACGGCCGATCTCACGGGAATTCCCGGGATCTCCGTCCCCTCCGGAAAATCTTCTTCAGGATTGCCCATAGGACTGCAGATCCTGGGCCGCCATTTTGATGAAGGTACGATCCTGAAGCTTGCCCATGCCCTGGAACACGCCCGGTCTCATTGATCCCTGAGACTGGTTGTGGTCCACTAAAGGCCCATTTGAAGCGCCTTAGGCCGATAGAACCATCGAGTGCCTGATTGACTGGGAGGCGCTAATTCTCTTAAGATCATCTCCCGTCTTCTGAAGGGCCTGGACCCCTCATCCACGGCTGGCGCTTTGCTCCGGGCGCCCGATTCAGGAAATGGCGAAACTGTGCTGTATGTCTAATTTTCGAAATAAAATTCCGCATTCCTCATTCGGTCCATTGGGCTTTCTTTGTTTATGGATGATCCTTGCCTCGCTGCAAATGGCTGGTCAGTCTACGCCGGAACCTCCGAAACCCGAATCCGGAAACGCCACGCAAAACTCCTTACCTGAGCAAGCCTCCCAGGCATATGTGATTGCGCCAGATGATCTGCTGAATGTCTACATCCTGGATGTGCCCGAGCTCTCGCGAGAGTACCGTGTCAGCATGTCAGGACAAGTGGCCTTCCCGCTCCTTTCCAAGCCTTTGACCGCGGCGGGGCTTACATTGGACCAGTTCAGCGAATTGCTTGCGAGCCAACTGCGCTCGAGCGGGAATGTAAGCAATCCTCATGTGAACATCAGCGTTAAGGAATCCCGCCTACATTCGGTCTCCATTACCGGTTCGGTGAAGAGTCCTCAAATCTATCCTGTCCTGGGCAAGACCAAGCTTCTGGCGGTGCTATCGCAAGCCGGCGGTCTGGCCGATGCGGCGGGAAATGTTGTGAAGGTGGTTAGAGGGCCTCTGGCCAACGCTATTTTATCCAAAACTTCCGCCTCCCCCGATAACGCGGCCAATGCGGGGAGCGATTCGCAAACCATTACCATTAATTTGAACGAACTCTTTGCCGGCTCCAATCCGACTTTGAACATTGATATTTATCCGGGAGACTGGATAACGGTCCCTCCGGCGGGAGTAGTGTATGTGATTGGCGCGGTGAACCGGGCCGGCGGTTTTACCCTGACCACCAGCCGCGAACACATGACGGTGTTGCAGGCGCTCGCCCTCGCGGAAGACCTGAAAAGCACCGCCAAACGCGACCATGCCATGATCATCCGCCGCGATGCGGCGCTTTCCAATGGCACACAGGAAATTGCCGTAAATTTGAAAAACATTTTGGCTGGAAGAAGTCCCGATCTTCCCATGCAGGTGAACGACATTCTGTTCGTTCCTGAAAGTGGGGGGAAGAGGGCCCTGCATCGCGGGGCGGAAGCCATCATCCAAGCGGCAACAGGAGTGGCGATTTATCGGCCCTAGAAAGAAATCATGAGCAAGCAACTACCATCCAAGGAACAACACCTTATTACTCACGAGCAGCGCCCGGCGCCTCAGCCCTGGCCCGGCATTCATCTGCAACGGCACCTTTCCTCCGAGCATGGGGGCCACGACCCAAGCGGATCGCTTGCCGGATACTGGCAAGTCTTGATTCGACGGCGCTGGACGATCCTGGCGATGGTGACGGTGCTCACCATCCTTGCCGCCATCGCTTCGTTCAAAATGAAGCCGGTCTATAAGGCCGTAGCCCGCCTGGAAGTCGAGTCCGACATGCCGCAGATCCAGATGATGAACGACTCCGCTTCCTATCAGCAGATGCAAACCGACCAGGACTTCCTGCGGACGCAAATACAAATTCTGCAGACTGATAATCTTGCCTGGCGGACGATCGAGCAGCTCGGGCTTGCTCAGAACCCCGCGTTCGCAAATCCGAAAGACCATGCGACCGAGGACCCCGAAGCGCGAAAGATGCAACTGATCCGGGGATTCAAGGGACAGTTGAGCGTGGACCTGGTGCCCGGCAGCCGCGTGATCCTCGTGGGCTTTGAAAGCACCGATCCGCACGTCGCGGCCCGCGTCGCGAATGCCCTGGTGGACAATTACACCGACTACAATTTTCGCCAGAAATATGATGCCACCCGCCAGGCCGCCGGACGCATGGAGCAGCAACTCGATGAACTCAAGGCCAAGGTGGAAAACTCCCAGCGCGATCTCCTCGATTATCAGAGGCAGCACGCGATCGTGGATGTGGGCGAGAAACAAAGCGTGGTGGAACAGCGGCTCGCGCAATTGAGCGAAGACCTTACCCAGTCACAGAACGACAGAATCGAAAAAGAAGCCCTGTACAACCAGATCCAGGCGAACCCTGGAGAGGTGCCGGCCCCTGTCAAGGATGACCTGCTGCAAAAGCTGCGCGAGCGGGAGGCCGATCTGCGTGGCCAGTATGTGGAGGCCCTGCATCAATATGGGCCCAATTACCCGAAGGTCGAACGGCTGCAGCAGGAGCTTGCCGAAAGCGAGGCGCAGATCAAAGCGGAGCGGGACCGCATCGTGGGCCACATCCGCGACGATTACAACACCGCGAAAAGACGCGAGCAGTTGCTGACTCAGGCGGTCAATACGCAGAAAGCGGAGCTGGGCGATTTCAATCGCCTGCTGATCCAGCATAATCTTCTGAAAGGAGAGTATGACACCAATCAGCAGTTGTACCAGCGATTGCTGGTGCATCTGAAGGACGCCACGGTCTCAGCGGGGCTGCGCTCGACCAATGTGCATATCGTCGATGCAGCGCTGTCGCCCACCATTCCCGTTCGCCCCAGGAAACTGCTGAACATCTCCATCGGATTTCTGCTGGGCATGGTATTGGGCGTATTGGGGGCCTTTCTACAGGAGGCGCTCGACAGCTCGCTGAAGAGCCCGGAAGAAGTGGAGATGCTGATTGGCGCTCCCGCCCTGGCAATGATCCCATCCAAGCCCCATGTTCGCGAACGCCTGCTGGTCTCCGGCACGGGCCGCAAGGGAGAACTCAAAGGAAATGTGCTGCTGAATTTCCCGCTGCTCCAGAGCTCCACATCGGCATTATCGGAGGCGTATCGCGCGTTGCGGACCTCGGTCCTGCTCTCGCTGGCTTCGCGCGCCCCGCAAGTGGTCCTGGTGACAAGCGCAAATGCCGGGGAGGGGAAGACCAGTATCTCCGTGAACCTGGCGCTGGCCCTGGCGCAATGCGGCAGCTCGGTGGCCCTGGTTGACTGCGACCTGCGCAAGCCCAACATTGCCCGGCTGCTTGAAATCGATAATGAGCATGGAATCAGCACGTATCTGACCGGCAACGACAGAATTGAAGATGTCACGCATCTGTACGCGCATCAGCCCAATCTGTGGGTCATCCCTTCCGGCCCCACTCCGCCAAACCCTGCCGAGTTGCTTTCGTCGCAGTCCATGGAAGCCTTGATTAGCGAACTTCGAGGCCGTTTCAAGCACATCATTATCGACTCGCCCCCGCTTCTGGCGGTCACCGACGCAACGATTCTTTCCACCATCACCGATGGCGCCATTCTGGTAGTGGAGAGCGGCGTAACCCCCAAGAAACTCGTGGCCCGCGCGCGCAAGGTGCTGGATAGCGCAAGGGCCCGCGTCCTCGGTGTTGCACTGAATAAAGTACAGCTGCATCATGATGGGTATTACGGCTCCTATTCGCGCGGTTATTACGCCTACGGGGCACAAGCTGGTAATTAGTTCCGATGTTCAGGGTCTCTCTAAACACGCGGGTGGCGGCGACCGTCTTTTTGCTGGCCGTGCTCCTTGGCGGAGCGGTACTGGTCCTTCATGCCGCTCTCATCGCCACCGCAAGCGAGTTTGCCGCGCAGGGTGATGCCGCGCAGGTCCAATGGGTTTTGCGGATTGATCCCAGGAATGCTGCCCTCCATAGCCGTCTTGGACTTCTCTATCAATGGGAAGGAGCGGATTATCCGCGCGCAGTGCAGCATCTGCGCCAGGCCGCCCAGCTTAGTCCCCATAGCGCGGGATATTGGGCGGATTTGGGCAGTGGTTGCGAGCTGACCGGAGAGATGGACTGTGCCCGGGCGGCATACGAAAAGGCCATGGTCATGGCCCCCATGCGTCCCGAGCTTGAATGGAACCTGGCAAATTATTATCTCCGCGCGGGAGAAAGTAATCAGGCCCTGGACCGCTTCGCCCGCTATCTGCGCTTCGATATTCCATTAAGAGCGCAGGCGCTCTCCGTCCTTAGCAGGAGCTTCGACGATCCGGAGACGGTATGGCGGAAGGCGATTCGCAGCTCGGAAAATCCGCTCCTCGAACTGACGTACCTGAATGATCTCAAGGCCCGGAAGCCGCAAATCCCGACCGCATCATGGTGGAGAGAGGTAATCTCCCAGGGGAAGCCCTTCCCCGTAAAGGCGGCTGTTCCATACATCGATCGCCTGCTCGATGCGGGCAATGATACCCAGGCGGTAGGCGCATGGTCGGATTTGCAGGCGAGGGGTCTGATCAGTCGCCAACAAAATGGGGAATTGGTTTATAACGGCAACTTCGAGCAGGAGCTGCTTAACGGGGGCTTCGATTGGCATCTGCAACAGCAGCCATATCTGGAATCCAACTTTGCCAAAGCGGAGTCTTGCCGTAGCAGCCGGTGCTTTCATCTGGATTTCGCCGTACCGCAGAACCTTGAATATGAACCGGTCTACGAGCTTGTTCCAGTCCTGCCCAACCGGAAATATCTGCTGACAGCGTTCGTGCGCTCGCAGGAGATTAGCTCGGACAGCGGTCCACGCCTGCGCGTCGTCGATGCCAAATGTGCGGAATGCCTTCAGGCATCCACAGCTTCAACCACGGGTACCAGTTCCTGGCATAAGGTTGAAATAAATTTTTCCACCGGACCAAAGACGAATTTAATCAGGCTTTCAGTGTGGCGGCCGCGCAGCCGGGTCTTCCCCATGGAGATCAATGGGGAATTCTGGCTTGACTCTGTCTCTCTCAAATCCATTGGCGGGGGCGACAACTCAACTTCATGAAACTTCAAACCCAAGTCCCGGCTTCGCTTCATGCGGTGCGGAGCTCTTCAGTTTTGAGGGACACAGTCAGTTCCTCCACGGAATCGCGCTGGTTCGCGGCGGCGCGCCTGCTGCTTCTTGGCCTCTTGCTTGCGGCCCCACTCGCATTTGGAGCGGTAGAGCCCTGGGCATGGGGAACGCTGATCGTTATGGCGGCGCTGGTGATGGTTTGCTGGGCATTCGGGTGCCTGCGGGAGAAGCGAATCACGCTGCTTCGCACCCCGCTTTATATTCCCGCGCTGATGTTTGCGGCGATAGGAATCCTGCAATCGACGACGGGGAGCACCTTGAATCCGATTGGCACGCGGGACGATCTCGTGCTCTACGCCGCGTACTTCATAATCTTTGCTATATCCGCCACGTTGTTTGCGAAGGCCAGTGCGCAATACTGGCTGGGACTGGCCAAAACGGTCACCATCTATACCCTGGCCCTTTCGGTATTCGCGATCCTGCAATTTTTTACCTCTCCGGACCGCGTTTATTGGACGGTGGCGCCGCGCTGGGGCGGCTTTATTTTTGGGCCTTATGTAAACCATAACCATTACGCCGGGCTGATGGAAATGCTGGTCCCGCTGGTCGTGGCATTCTGGATGGGCCGTCCGCGGCATGAGTTATGGAACTGGCTGGCCGGCTTTACTTCGCTGATCGCGCTGGCCTCGGTCGCGCTCTCCGGCTCGCGCGGCGGCATCAGCTCGCTGCTGCTCGAAATGGCAGGGCTCACCATTATCATGGTGGCAAAGCGCCGATTCGGGATGCGGGAGAAGAACCCCGCGCATACCGTCGCGCTAGGCATCATCTGCGTTGCGCTTCTGGTAGCGTGGATGCTGCCGCCGGAAATTACCGCACGGTTGCAATCCGCGGTGCATTCTCCTGAGGCTGAGATGGCGAACCGCGTTAACATGACCCGCGACAGCTTTGCCATCTTCCGCACCCATCTTCCGGCTGGAACTGGTTTAGGCTCATTCGAAGCGATTTACCCGCAGTTTCAAAGCTTTGCTTCCGATCTTCGCATTGACCACGCCCATAACGACTACGCTGAGGCCCTGGCCGAGACAGGACTGCCGGGGGCCATTGCGCTGGCCCTGGCCTTCGTTTTCTTCCTGATTGCCGCCTGGAGGAACATCAAGCACCTATTTGGGGCTGCGGACATTGCCGCCTGGATGCGTGTGGGGGCGACAGCCGGCTGCTGTGGATTGCTCCTGCACAGCTTCTTCGATTTCAACCTGCACATCCCGGCCAATGCCGCCTGGATGAATTTTATGCTGGCCCTGGTGGCTACGGGAGGCGTCATCCACTCGACCCGCTTCCATTCGGCTAAATCGATCAAGACTGTGTAGCACAACAGCCGCCCTCGGCTGTGGTGTTCCGCATTTTGATTTGCTCTCCATCCCATTCTCGAATAGCCTAAGTAGTTTCTTATCTCATTGGGGAGACTCCATGCATAAGAGTGCCCGCTTCTTTTGTCTCGGTATTGCCATCGTATTTGCGACTTTGCTGAATGCCCAGCAGAATTCCAACGTTATCCAACTCACTGTGGACGCCACCGACGCTCCGCGCAGAATGCTTCATGCCCGTATGACGATCCCGGCCAAGCCCGGTCCCTTCACCCTGGTTTATCCCAAGTGGATCCCGGGCGAGCATGGCCCAACCGGTCCAGTCGTGGATACTGCTGGAATATTCATCTCCGCCAACGGACAGCAGCTCCAGTGGGTGCGAGACGACGTGGACATGTATGCTCTTCACATCAACGTGCCCGCGGGCGCAAGTTCTCTGGATGTTTCCCTCGATTTCCTCGCTACTGCCGCTGCCGAAGGATTTTCCGCCGGGGCGAGTTCGAGCGAAAAGCTGGTGATCGTGAGTTGGAATGAGGTGCTCATGTATCCGCAGGGGAAAGCCGCGGCGGATGTCACCTTCGCCCCTACGCTGAAGCTGCCGGCGGGCTGGAAATTCGGCACGGCGCTTGAAAAGCAATCGCAAAGCGGGGAAGCTATCACGTTCAAGCCGGTTTCGCTGGAGATGCTGGTGGACTCGCCGGTATTGGCAGGCGAGTATTTTCGCGAGATCCCGATCTCCTCTCCGCCGGAGATACCGCATTTCATCGATCTCGCGGCGGACAGCTCCGCGGCGCTGGCGATGACGGATGAGACCATCGGATATTACAAGCGGCTGGTCAACGAAACCGGAGCGCTTTTTGGCGCGCGCCACTACACCAGCTATCACTTCCTGGTCACGTTGAGCGATTACGTCGCCCATTTCGGCCTCGAACATCATCAGTCGAGCGACGATCGCATCCCGGAACACACATTCATCAATGAAGATGAGCGCAAGCTGCATTCTGACCTGCTTCCGCATGAGTTTGTGCACTCCTGGAACGGCAAATATCGCCGTCCGGCTGGATTGGCCACTCCCAGCTATCAAGAGCCCATGAGGGGCGAGCTGCTTTGGGTCTATGAGGGGCTCACGCAATACTGGGGCGAGGTCCTGGCGGTGCGCTCCGGCCTGCTCTCGCCGGAATTGTTTCGGGAGCAGGCGGCGCTTGAGGCCGCCTACCTGGACCAGCGCCAGGGGCGCAAATGGCGCGACCTGCAAGACACAGCCACCGCTGCGCAAGTGCTTTACGAATCGAGTCCTGCCTATCAGGACTGGCGCCGCTCCACCGATTATTATGATGAAGGCTTTCTGGTATGGCTTGAGGCCGACACCATCATTCGTCAACGGACCCAGGGAAAAAGGTCCCTGAACGATTTCAGCCGCCTGTTTCATGGCGGCCAGAGTGGCCCTCCCATAGTCCGTCCATATACCTTTGACGACATCGTCACTGCGCTCAATCAAATCACTCCTTACGACTGGCGCAATTTCTGGCTTCAGCGGCTGCATTCCAAAGCGCCTCATGCCCCGCTTGGTGGAATCGAGAATGGAGGATATCGGCTGGTTTATAACAGCACGCCTTCGGGATGGATCAAGTTATCGGAGGAGTCCAATAAGTACGCCGATGAGCGCTTTTCGATCGGCCTCTCGGTGCGGGACAACGGAAGCGTGATCGATGTCATCCTGAATAGCCCCGCAGCCAAAGCGGGCTTTGCTCCTGACATGCGTATCGTGGCGGTGAATGGACGTCAGTTCTCGCTGGAGGTGCTGAAGCAGGCGATCTCCAGCTCCGCCGGGGCCTCTGCCCCGCTGGAGTTCATCATTGAAAATGCTGAATATTACAAGGTGCTGAAGGTGGATTACCGCCAGGGAAGCCGGTATCCACATCTGGAACGGGACCCTGCCAAACCGGCGTTGCTCGACGAGCTAACAAAACCGCTTGCCCATTAAGTGCTGAGCACAGGGTGGGGATTTGTGAAATATACTTAACCACACTTCCCACTTTAAAGTTTGTCATCCAGAGCGCCGCGCGAGGCGATCCCGCCAGGAGAGCCAAGCGCAAGCGAAGGACCCCGGGAATGCCTCGTTCATAATTGCAGTTTCAGGCTTTCCAACCATTCATTCACTACAGAGACGCAGAGCCACAGAGGACTCGGAATCAAATCTAGCCGCCGCCGGTAATCCCGCGAATCTCTTCTTCGGCGATTCTCCAATCCTCTTCGGCGTGGCCGGGCTGCCTGCCGCGCTGGACATATAGTTCATAGGCCCGTTGGCGGATGCGCTCTTCGATATCGCTGCCCTCGGGCTTGATGCGGTCCATCACCGGCTTTGGATCTTTTGGCCTGCTCGCTTTTCTTGCCATGTCCCAGAAGATGAATATTGCGGAACTAAGGTTGGTCGGTCCGGCGGAAGCGAGCGGAAATGCCAAGCCCAGGGGTTGAGCGGGCTATTCGCCGGTGACATCGGCAAATAAATCGCTCTCTTCCCGCAGCTTTTGCGGCTCTCTTGTGGCTGCCAACAGAAAGAATTCCTTATTCCCGCGCTGGCGCACCATGCCGGCAAATCGCTCATAGAGCGGGTTTTGCGAAGTATGGGCCTTGAAGGCCGCCAGCTTGGTCTCAATATATGGGCTTATGTCGATTGCGGCGGAGGCCGGGGGCAGGGAGACCGGTTGACGGTCGGGCAGGGTGAAAGGGGCGGTTGCATAATACAGTTTTTGCGGTCTGTGAGGTTTGAACCCGGCACTCAGCTGGTCGGTGAAGCGGTTGCTGCGCCCCGCCCAGTGGAATGCCAGGGTGGCCACCAGCGAGGCGATGGAGTGATCGGGATGCGCGGTCACCGCTCCTTCCGGCCCGAATGTGAGCATCACTTGCGGACGCAGTTCGCGCACCCGCTGTGTGAGCCTCTCGGCCATAGTGTAGAAATCGAAGCGGTCGAGACGGCCATCGGGAAAGCCCAGGATTTCGCTGCCGGTCACTTTCAGGATCTTGCAGGCGTTGGTAAATTCCCGGGTGCGCATGGCAATCAGATCCTCTTCCGACTTCGCACCGCCACGATTGCTAGCTGCCTGGCCTGGAGTAAGACAGATCACATAAGTTTCGACTCCCCGCTCGCGGTACAGCAGCAAGGAGCCCCCAAAGCCGCCGGCCTCATCGTCAGGATGAGCGGTAACGGTGAGCAGTCTTAGCATGTCACTCCTCAAATGAGACTAGGATGCCGGGGGATGGGCAGACCGCCCATCGCGTTGCAAATTTATCTGGAATTGTGGACTAATCTCCGCCCGCGACTGCGCTGGAGGCGCGAATCTCCTGTGCTTCGGTCGGCAATGGCTCTTCCAGGAGCTCTTCCAATGCCAGCGTCTCCTGTATCTGCGGTACAGGGGAATTGGACATCCACACCGGCGCGAAGGACTGGCGATGCAGTGGAGAAGGCCCATGCTCGCGCAGGATGGCCTTGTGCCGCGGCGTGCTGTAGCCCTTGTTGGAAGCCAGGCCATACAGCGGATATTCGCGGTCGTATTCCCGCAACCAGTTGTCCCGCTCCACCTTGGCGATAATGGATGCCGCCGCGATCGAGGCGCTCACAGCGTCTCCGTGAATGATGGGGGTCTGGGGGCAGTCCGCATCGATTTTGAATGCGTCCACCAGCACATGGCCGGGAGCAATGGAGAGCTTCCGGACCGCAGCCGCAAGGGCCTCCTTGGAGGCGTGATAGATGTTGATCTCGTCAATGCGCGCCGAGTCGACCGAGGCGATTGCGCAGCAGATACAGTGCGCGCGGATTTTTTTTGCCAGCTTTTCCCGCACTTCCGGTTCAAGCAGTTTTGAATCCCGCAACCCGCGAATGCGGAAGTTGGGATCGAGGATCACGGCCGCTGCCACAACCGGACCAAAGAGCGCGCCGCGTCCCACTTCATCTACCCCGGCGATGAGTTCCACTCCCTGCGCCCAGAGCTGCTTCTCGTATTTGAGCGTGCAGCGCAACGATTTAAGCAGGCGCAATTTCGCCGCCGAGGCGGAGATCTCTTTTCCGTTTTTTCCCAGTGGACGCGGCTTGCGCCTTCTGCCTTTTTTGCCGGTTGGGCGGGGAGTGGGACCTGAAGCGGGCATTTGGAGAGATGTTACCAGCAAATATTGTGGAAGCAGCGCAGGAAAAATGCGGAAAAATAAAAAAGCGCGGACTATGCCGCGCTTCTTGTGCAGAATACCGGTCTAGCTTACCGTTGGGCGGTCCACTTCCTTCAATCGAGCTGCCTTGCCCTTAAGACCGCGCAGGAAGAACAGCCTGGCCCGGCGCACCTTGGAAGAGCGTACAACCTCGATTTTGTCGATGACCTTTGAGTTGATGGGGAAAATGCGTTCCACGCCCTGCCCGAAGCTGACCTTGCGGACGGTGAAACTCCCCTCCGTCCCTTTTGTTTGGGCGATCACAATGCCTTCAAAGGCCTGGAGACGTTCCTTGTCCCCTTCCTTGATCTTTACCTGCACGCGAACGGTGTCGCCTGTATTGAATTGCGGCAAATCCTTGCGCTGGAGTTTGCCGGTGACTTTCGCCATGATCGGTGATATGGACATTTGATTTCCTTTTTATGTACGTAGCACCGACATGCTGCCGGAGCACTGTACTTACATTTTACAGGTGTTTTTGCCTGGGGCCAAATTCGCCGGCCGGTTAAATCTTTTTCGGAAGGTCATCTGGCCATCCGGACGTCATGCCTTTTCAGAAATATCGCCCTGCTGCTCCCGCCGGATTTCCGCCAGGAACTCCCGGTCTTCCTTGCTCAGGTCGGAGCCCTGGAGCAGGTCGGGGCGGTTCTTTACCGTCTTTTCCAGCGCCTTGCGCCGCCGCCACCGGCGTATTTCTTCGTGATTGCCTGAGCAGAGCACCTCCGGCACCGGCCAGCCACGGTACTCTGCCGGCCGCGTGTAATGCGGATAATCCAGCAGGCCCCCGGAGCCGCAGGTGGAACTTGGCGCCGGTCTTCCATCGGACGCTCTCTCCGCCACGATGCTGTGGCTGAAGCTCTCCTGTTGCGAGGAGGCCTCATTGCCCAGCGCTCCCGGCAACAGCCGGGTGATCGCGTCGATGACCAGCGCTGCGCCAATCTCGCCGCCACTCAACACAAAATCGCCAACCGAGAGTTCGCGGTCCGCCAGGTGCTCCACCACCCGCTCATCCACGCCCTCATAGCGGCCACAGAGAAAGACGATGCGTTCCAGATGCGCGAGCTCCCGGGCAACCTCCTGCGTGAAGCGCCTGCCGGCGGCGGAGAGCAGGACAACGGACTCTCTGTCCACGGCACGATGCTCCCTCGGAGCCATGCCCAACGATTCCACGCATTCAAAGATCGGGTCCGGCTTCAGCACCATGCCTTCGCCTCCGCCAAATGGACGGTCATCCACCGTCTTGTGGCGGTCGAGGGTAAACACCCTCAGATCGTGCAATGCAACTTCCACCAGGCCGGTTTCGCGCGCGCGGCGCAGGATGCCATAATCGAGCGGACCGCGGAAGAAGTCAGGAAAAATCGTGACAATATCAAATTTCATCCTGCTGCTTCCGATTGAACAAATTCTTTTCTTCCTGGCTCAGCGGACCATTGATCTCAAGCAGCCCCGCGGGCAGCGTCAGTTCCAGAATTTTATTTTCCGTATCGACCCGCTTTATAAATTCTTCCGCGAAAGGGAGCTGATATTCCGCTTTTCCTTTGCGCACATTGAGCAGCGGGGCCGCCCCCGCTCCCTTTTCGATGGCTTCAACGGTCCCAACTTCGCGCGGCGGTTGCGAACTCTGGTCCCACACCGTGCACCCGACCAGATCGCTTACGTAAAAGCTGCCCGGCTCTAACGCGATCCGTTCGCTCTGCCGGACCTGAACGTCATGGCCGGCCAGCTTGGCCGCATCCGCAATGGAATCCACTGCCATGAATTTCAGCACCACCCGCCCTTTGTGCAACCAGAAGCCTTCCAGTTCCATCTCGCGGCGCGCCGATGAGGAGGGACCAAGCAGAAAAAGACGCTTGCGTTGGGCAAAACTTTCGGGAAAATCGGTCAGAATGTCGGCAATGACTTCACCATGCCTGCCCTGCGGTTTCGCGATCCTTGCGATGGTGACGAACTCGTTCTTTTCGATCAACCGATGGTACCGGTCCGCAACGTATTCTGGTGTTTGCAATCGAAGTTGAGCGTCCCATGGCAAGGGACGAGCGGTTTATGTTCGCTGCTCCGAGCCCGGAAGGTTCTCTTCGATAATCTCAAGCGAGTAGCGCTTGTGCAGCTTCATTCCCGCCGCGGACAGAATGGTGCGCAGCGACCGCGCTGTGCGACCCTGTTTCCCTATGACCTTGCCCAGGTCTTTTTGGGCGACGCGCAGCTCCAGAACAGTGCTGCCCTCTTCGCCCTCCACTGTGCTTACCGTCACCTGCTCCGGTTCATCCACCAGCGCTTTGGCTATTTGCAAAATCAGTTCCAGAACATCCCCACCTTCATTTGCCATAGCTACTCCTCTCAATGTAAAAGGACAGGGCCTCGCCCGAGATGGAGTACCGCCCCCGGACAGGAAACCTGTCTCATATCAGGAGGGTACGGGGGATATTAATCTGGGACTGCTACTTTACACTAGTTATGCCGCTTTATGCAGCATTTTCCGTGGCGGCAGGAGGCTTGGAGAAGAGTCTGCTGACAGTATCGGATAACTGAGCGCCCTTCGAAACCCAATGCTCGATACGATCGCGCTTCAGGTCCACACTGGCGGGGCTGGTCCGCGGATTATAAGTGCCTACCACTTCCAGCGAGCGTCCGTTGCGGGCACGGTCTTTTTCAATCACTACCACACGGTAATACGGCTTTTTCCGCGCACCTACGCGCGACAGTCGAATCATTAACACTTTGGTAAATATGTCCTTTCTAGCAATGCCGCCCTTAAAGGTCCCCGTTACCAGGACAAGACTCTCCTCTGGCGCGCAAACTCATATTATGGCGTAAGTTGCGGGTGATTAGCAAGGGACATGCAGGGCTGGACGGGGGATATCGGTTAAGCTGGAGCTATGCCAACCTGGAACGCTGGCCAATATCTCAAGTTCGCCGATGAACGTACCCTGCCTTGCCGCGATCTGGCTTCCCGGATTGCTGTCGCGAATCCCCGCCGTATCATTGACTTAGGATGCGGTCCAGGTAACAGCACCGCCGAGGTGGCCGGACGCTGGCCGCGGGCGGAAATTACAGGTCTGGACGGCTCTCCTCAGATGATCGAAGTGGCCCGCCAGCAGCAGCCGGAGGGACGCTGGGTGCTTGAGGACATTGCCGCCTGGGCAGAAAGCAGCGGGGACCGGTTCGACATCGTCTATTCCAATGCCGCACTCCAGTGGCTTCCAGATCATGGGGCCTTATTTCCGAGGCTATTCACCCATGTTGCCCAAGGCGGGGCCTTTGCGATGCAAGTCCCCGCGAATATGGATGCGCCCGCGAATCGGTTGATGCGGGAGCTCGCGGCTAGTCCTGCATGGCGGGAGAGATTTGCCGGCGAGGTCCCGGAATGGCATGTTCACGATCCGGGCTTCTATTACGATGTGCTGAGTCCCTATGCGGAGCGCCTGGATATCTGGCACACGGAATACATTCACCTCATGCCCGCAGCGGATTCCATCGTGGAGTGGTATAAGGGCAGCGGGTTGCGGCCATTCCTGGAGACTTTGCGTACCGCTGCGGACCGGGAGCAGTTTACCGCCGATTACCTGGATGCTGTTCGAGCAGCTTATCCTGCCCGCGCGGATGGACGCGTGCTATTCCCCTTCCGGCGGTTGTTCCTGATCGCCTATCGCGCTTCTTCATAAGAGTGAAGTAGCAGCCGGATTCGACAAATGGATTCCCGAATTCATCCGGCAGAGCTACGCCGCCAGCGTGGGCGGAAAGAGCACGGCTTCCAGGACCACCTGGCGCATCTCTTCGGGCGTGAGCCGCTCATCGGCGGAATAGAATTCAACCGTCCCGCGGCGCGATTCGCGCATGGAGAGAATGCCGCCTTCAGGGACGCCGGCGCTTTTACTGGCAAACGCCGCATAGTCATATCGGATTGTGTGCGCCGAGAAGTCGGCGGTGAGCACGACTTCCAGTCCCGATCTGGCGTTCCTCACCTGATACTGGTCCTCGGAAGTTTGATTGAAGCTGGCCCCGTCCTGCCGCGCATTAAATTCGGCGACATCGGAGCCGAGCTCCTCTCCCAGTTTCCGCCAACGCTGGCGTGCAGCTTCGGCAAATGTCCGCTCCACTGCCAATCCGTCCGCTTCGGATTGTTGTGAGCGACGGCCCAACAGCTCTTCGATCCATCCCATGCTGAATGGGATGAGAGCAACCCGCCGTGCAGATGGCTGAAGAACTAAAAATGCTCAGAGCATCTGCGAAAGTAACTGAAGTACCCGCTCTGGCTCGGTGCGCCTGGTGTAGTCGGTATGCGCCTCGGCGAAGAGCACCTTCCCATCCGTCCCGATCACAAAGGTCGCCGGCAGCGGCAGCTCCCAGTTTTTATTGCCATTGATGAATTCGAGATTGATGAAAATCCGGCGGTCCAGCTCCTGCAAGTCCGGCGGCAGCTTATAGGCAACTCCAAACTTATGCGCGACCCGGGCCTCGACGTCACTGAGCACGGGAAAGCGGAGCTTATGCTGCTCGGCCATGAGGTTGTTTTGCTTCAAGGTCTGCGGAGAAAGAGCAATCAGGGAAGCTCCGAGCTGTTGGAGTTGGGCATGGATTGCCTGCCATGCTTCCAGGGTGGCGATACAATAGGGGCACCAGCGACCGCGAAAAAAAATGACGACCAGCGGCCCGCTGGCCAACAGATCGCAGGAGCGGACCCATTTCCCATTGGCGTCCGTCAATTCAAATTCCGGCGCAATGGATCCCGCTGCAAGGATGCGCTCCGCGATCCCGGAAGCTTCAAGCTCCGCCATCGCGCGCTTCTGGATTTGCAGGTTCTCCGGACGCGCCAACTCGTGTGTTCGCGCCTTGATCTCAAGCAAGCGCTCATTGAGAAGGCCGGCGAACGGCGCTTCCGTTTTTTCCGAGATGCCGCGCCATTTCATCGGGTCACATTCCCGGCATCTTCATTCCCGCCAGCCGCCGGGCAAAGTTACCCTTGCTGAGGCCCTTGAATTGCTTGCGCATCATCGCATACTGCTTCAAGAGCTGGTTCACTTCCTGCACGCTGGTCCCTGACCCGCGCGCAATCCGTTTGCGGCGGCTGCCATTGATGACCTCGTGATGGTCCCGCTCATGCGCCGTCATGGAGTTGATAATGGCCTCCACGCGGGTGATCTCTTTGTCGTCCACTTTGTCGGCCATGTTCTGGATGCCGGCGAAGGGCCCGATTGAGGGCAGCATCTTGACGATGCTCTGCAGCGAGCCGAGCTTTTTGATCTGGCGCAACTGGTCGCGAAAATCTTCCAGCGAAAAGCCGTCCCCGCTCAGCGCCTTTTTGGCGAACTCTTCCGACTTCTTCTGGTCGAGTTTTTCCTGTGCCTTCTCGATCAGCGACAGCACGTCTCCCATGCCCAGAATGCGGCCGACGATGCGGTCGGGATGGAAGGGCTCGAGGGCATCATACTTTTCGCCCACGCCGATAAATTTGATGGGCTGGCCGGTAACGTTGCGGATGGAGAGGGCCGCACCGCCGCGCGCGTCGCCGTCCATCTTGGTGAGGACCACCCCGGTAAGGGTCAGCTTTTTGTGGAACTCGTTGGCGGAGTTTACGGCGTCCTGTCCGGTCATGGCATCGGCGACGAACAGGATTTCCTGCGGATTGAGCAGGCGCTTCAGCCCCTGCATCTCCTCCATGAGCTGATCGTCAATGTGCAGGCGTCCCGCGGTATCGACGATGAGCACATCGCAGCCACTAATGACGGCCTCACGCCGCGCCTCCTTCGCCAGCCGCTCCACCGCCGCGGTATTGGCCTCGCCATCAATTTTGCCCTCATAGATATTCGCGCCGATCGCCTTCGCGACCACCCTTAATTGTTCGCGGGCCGCCGGGCGATAAACGTCCACTGAGACCAGCATGGGGCGATGGCCGCCCTTTTTGAGCCAGGCAGCGAGCTTGCCTGAACTGGTGGTCTTACCCGAGCCCTGCAACCCCGCCATCAGGACCACGGTCGGCGGCTGCGAGGCGAATTTCAGCCGGGCAGTGTCCCGGCCAAGTATTTCGATGAGCTCGTCATTCACAATCTTGATGACCTGCTCGGTGGGCGAGAGCGACAGCATGACCTCTTGCCCCAGGGCCTTCGCCCGTATGTGCTCAATTAACTCCTTGACGACCTTTAAATTAACGTCGGCTTCAAGCAGCGCCAGCCGAATTTCGCGCAGCGCTTCTCCGATATTTTCTTCGCTGAGCTTGCCTTGGCCGCGCAAGTTTTTAAACGTGCGCTGTAGCTTTTCCTGAAGGTTCTCAAACATAACTTCTTATGTGCTCCAAAACTGGATTGTAACAGCAGCCAGGGCCCTTCGCGGGGGGTGCCCGCCAGAGTGGGCCCATGAAACTGGTTAAGAAAAGAGGACTAAGAAAAAAGCAACTTTTTGCTTTTTCCTCCCCATCTTATGCAGTGCAAATGATGATGATGAGTTCAATGAGCCCCATCCCCGAAGCTGAATCACTCACTATCCTTTGTATCGACGATCACGTGAACGATCTCGAATACAACCGTTCCTGTCTGGAGGAATCGGGATACAACGTGCTGACCGCCACCAACTGGGAACAGGCCCTTGAGCTCGCCCGCAACCACCCTCTTGACGGCGTTCTGCTGGATTACCGGATGCCCGGAAAGGATGGAGAGCATGTCGCGCTCGATATATGGAGGACGCGCCCCGAGGTGCCGATAATCGTGCTCTCCGCCTATACCGAATATATCCCGCAGCGGCTCCAGGCCGCCGTGGACGCATGTATTGACAAGCGGGTCTCGCCGGAGAAGTGGATCTCCGAAATCGACCGCATCTGCCGGCGTACAGAAAACTAGTGCTGCTTAGGCCCGCATAGGCCCGACCGCCAGACTAGCTGCCGATTATTGCGGTACGCGCTCCCGAGCCGCTTTGAAATACTCCGCCAGCGCCTGGCCGGTATAAGACTTTTTATTCCGCGCGATGGCTTCCGGCGGTCCCTGGGCGACGATGCGCCCACCTTCCTCGCCTCCTTCGGGGCCGAGATCGATGATCCAGTCGGCATTGCGGATTACATCCATGTTGTGTTCGATGATGACGATGGAATTTCCCAGGTCCGTAAGCCGATGTAAAACATCGAGCAGCTTTCGCACATCGTCGAAGTGCAGCCCGGTAGTGGGTTCATCGAGCAGGTAGAGCGTCCTGCCGGTCTGCCGCTTGCTCAATTCCCGCGCCAGCTTGATGCGCTGGGCCTCGCCGCCTGAGAGCGTCACCGCGGATTGCCCCAGATGGATATATCCCAGGCCGACATCCACCAGGGTCTGCAGCTTCTGGTGGATTTGAGGAATGTCCTGCAACACTGGCAGCGCGTCGGCGATGGGCGTCTCCAGCAGGTCGGCAATGGAATAACCTTTAAAGCGGACGGAGAGCGTTTCATGGTTATAACGCTTGCCGCCGCAAACCTCGCAAAGCACATAGACGTCCGGCAGGAAGTTCATCTCGATGCGCCGCTGGCCCTCTCCCTGGCAGGCCTCGCAGCGTCCGCCACTTACGTTAAAGGAGAACCGTCCCGCTTTGTAGCCGCGTTCGCGCGACTCCGGCAGCATGGCATAGAGGTCCCGGATCGCGGTGAATACCCCGGTATAGGTCGCGGGGTTGGAGCGGGGAGTGCGACCAATGGGGGATTGGTCGATGCGAATCACCTTGTCCACATGCTCGACGCCGCTGACCGACTTGTGCGCGCCAGGCTCTTCGCGGGAGCGGTAAAGCTGCCGCGCCAGGGTGCGGTAAAGAATGTCGTTTACCAGGGTGGATTTGCCCGAGCCGCTTACCCCGGTGACCACTGTGATCACTCCCAGAGGGAAGGTCGCATCAATGGTCTTTAGATTGTGTTCGTGCGCTCCGAGCACGGTAATGGATTTTCCATTGGTGGTCCGGGGCGCGGGACGCGCGGCGATCGCCATCTGTCCCGAGATATATTTGCCGGTCAGCGAATCGGAGGACTGCTCAATCTCTTCCGGCGTGCCTGCTGCCACTAATTCGCCGCCATGCTTTCCCGCTCCGGGGCCGAGATCGATCACATAATCGGCGCGGCGAATGGTTTCTTCATCGTGTTCCACCACCAGAACGGTGTTGCCGAGGTCGCGCAAGGACTCAAGCGCGGCCAGCAAGCGGGCATTATCGCGATGGTGCAGGCCGATCGACGGCTCGTCCAGCACATACAATACCCCGCGCAGGCGCGAGCCGATCTGCGTTGCCAGGCGGATGCGCTGGCCTTCCCCCCCGGAGAGCGTTGCCGCCGAACGGTCGAGCGAGATGTATCCCAGTCCAACTTCGTGGAGAAAGCCGAGGCGCTCCGTAATCTCGCGCAGCACGCGTCCGGCGATGCTTTGCTCACGGTCGTTGAGCTTCATCTTGGACGCGGTTTCCAGCGCCCGCGTGAACGGCATCTCCGTGAATTAGGCAATTGAGACGCTATTCACCCCGACCGCCAGGCTCTCGGGGCGCAAGCGTTTTCCCTGGCACGCCGGACACGTAGTGGCCGACATATAATTCAGCAGCCATTCGCGGTAGCTCTCCGAGGTGGATTCCTCCAGATTTTGTTTTAGAAAAGCGATGATGCCATGGAATCCGGTGCGTGGGGCCTCCCGCTCTCCGGGGCCGTACAGCAGCAGGTTCTGCTTTTCCTGCGGCAGCTTTTCAAAAGGAGTGCCGAGATCGATCTTGTACGCTTCGGCCGCCAGGGCCAGCATGCGTTGCAGGTAGGTGGAACCCGAGCCCGGACCCAATCCCCCATCGAGCAGGGGTTTCGACCAGTCCACAATGATGAGCGCCGGATCGAAATCGTATTTGCTGCCCAGGCCGTGACATTCCGGACATGCCCCATAAATGCTGTTGAAGGAGAATGATCGCGGCTCCAGGGCAGGGATGTTGATGCCGCAATCCGGGCATGCCATCTTGGCGGAATAGAGCTGCTCTTCTCCGCCCACGATCACCACCTGTACCAGTCCGTCCGCCAGCTTCATGGCGGTGGCCACGGAACTCTCAAGCCGCTTCTCGATTCCCGGCTTTACCAGCAGACGGTCCACAACTACTTCGATGGTGTGATTTTTGCGCTTGTCCAGCTTGATGTCTTCATAGCTCTCGTCGCTGCCATCCAGTGTGCGCAGCTCGCCGTCGATGCGGGCGCGCGTATATCCCTGCGATGCCAGCTTCTCCAATTCCTTCTTGAACTCGCCTTTCCGTCCACGCACGATCGGCGCCAGGATCATCACCCGGTCCTCGGGCTTCAGGGCCATTACGCGCTGCACGATCTGTTCAGCCGATTGCCGAGAGATGGCGCGTCCGCATCGCGGGCAATGGGGCACGCCCACCGAGGAATAAAGCAGGCGTAAATAGTCGTAAATCTCGGTGATGGTGCCGACTGTCGAGCGGGGGCTGCGGCTGGTGGTCTTTTGCTCGATGCTGATCGATGGGCTCAACCCCTCGATGGAATCCACCTCCGGGCGCTCCATCTGGTCGAGGAATTGCCGGGCATAGGCGGAGAGGGTCTCGACATAGCGGCGCTGTCCCTCGGCATAAATCGTGTCAAAGGCCAGCGAAGACTTGCCGGAACCGCTCAGCCCAGTGATCACGGTGAGGGTATTCCGTGGAATATCCACACTGATGTTCTTAAGGTTGTGCTGGCGCGCGCCCCGAACTGAGATTTTGGAGATATACATCGATAGAAATCAGACGCGTTCCTGAATGCTTGCCCCGGTAAGAGTGCAGACCCACAGAACGCTCCAGAAAGGCAGGGACGCAACTCTACTCCGTATCTTATTAGTTAACACCGGAGAGCGTCAATGCAGGATAAAGTCCAACACAAAGGTTTCTCCCGGGTGACGGAAGTAACCATATTCACGGAAGTGCGCGGAAGTACATGCACTTGCGCGATATTGATGCATATTGAAGAAGAGTCCACATTAGATCTGCAAGCCGCTACACCGGCCCGCAGAGCAGAGATAAACAACTAAGCCGGCGGAAGTGACATCAGACTGAAGGTAAAGGCAACGTGGATCTGGCATTCTTAAACTCAGCGGTCTTAAACTTTGTGACGACAACAACTCTTCTTTTAACGGTAATTTCAGCCCTGCTGCTGGGCATCTATACGGCATATTGGAGCATACGAGGCATTCTGTACGCCTTCGGACGGCGCTCCGTTGCTGTTCCAGCCAAGGCCACGGCCAAGGTTGTTCAGTTTCCAGCCAGCGTTAATGCTGCCCGCGGCTAACCACAAACCAAGTTGATCCTCCCCAAGGAACGGGCCTCACATTTGTGAGGCTTTTTCTTTTGCAGCCGCACTCGATGAATCCGTCCGCAACACGAAGAGTCCCGCTCGTACTCGCCACAACCCGGACGAGCATCGTTCACGATATGGTGGCCCGCAACGGGGAAGAGCACCGCTCCAGCGGGTGCTTCAAGGTTCGCAATGAACACGGCTTTAAGCCGAGGCTGAGACTCGCCTATTGGGGCGGTGGTTGGGGCGGAGGCTGTTGAGTCTGGCGCGGCGACTGGTCAGGCACGCGGTTCAATCTCCGTAGCTCCTCCAGGAGCTGTTCGGGGGATTTGGCCCCATTCTGCTGCGGGTTTCCATTCGGTGGATTTCCATTGGGCGGGTTCTGTGGCTGGGCCAGATTCGGAGGAGGCTCCAGCGGTTGCCCCTCGTCCGAGGCATCCTGGGAGTTGTCATTCTCGTCGTTAGCAACCGAGGGGTTGGGGGGATTCGGACGGTTGGGGGTATATGCGGTTTGCGTCCCTGGGGAAGGAGTGCTCACATGCGGGCTCAAGATTACCTGCTGCACGGCCTCCGGGTCCTCCACCGCGCCCACGAGGATAAAATCATAATGAGAGCCCTGCAGGAGCATATCCAGAACGGCCCGCGGCGAGCCAGGACCAAACTGACCGTATACCCGGTCTGCGCTGCCGGTTAAGCCCTCGACTTTGGCGCCGGTAATATTGGAGATCGCCTTCAGCACGTCGGTCAGAGTGGAATTATTCGCGACCACCGTCAGCGCCCCGCCCGCGTAGCTTACGCGTGGAGGCGAGGGCATCATCTGCAAAGGCCGCAAGTCTGTTCCGGACGTGGACGGGGAAGCGGCTGCCTGGGGTAGCATTCCTCCAGGCGCAGGAGCACCCGATTGCGGCCCCAAAGGACGAGCTTGCGGCTGGACCGATGGCGCCATGGCGGCCCTCGCCGTGCCAGCCGAGTGGGGATTGGGCATCTGCGCAGATGCGCTGACCGCCCAGCAAAGCGACAGCCCTAAGGCCAGTAACCGCAATGAATCCCCATTTTGTGGCGTTTGAGAGCTCACAATAGGACTATCCTACTCCTTTGGGTGGGTAAGTTATAGTTTTCAGAGGGGCAAACAACCTAGCATCTGAGCTGCCGGAATCGGCATCTTATGTTTGTTTGAGGGCTGTTCTCTCACTGTGCGGCAGCTATCAGGAACAAAAAAGATATGAGCATGACCTTCTTCAGCGCGCGCTTTTTTACAGCATTCACCGCTTGCCTCCTGCTCCTTGCCCCATGGGCCAGGGCGCAGCAGGAATCGTGCCAGACCCAGCAGGAGATGGACGCGGCCACGCGCAGCGCCATCGAGCGCACCGCGGCGCAATTCTATACTTCGGCCGCCGCCGGCGATGCGGAGACCTTGCGCCGCAACGCCATCCCCGCGATTGCGGGGAATTTTCAGGGCATTGCCGCTACCGTCGAGGGGAATAAAGACAAAATCTCCGGCGGTCAGGCCACGCTCCGGAATTCTTTTCTGCTGAGCGCTCCCGGCACCGCTGCCTATGACCGGGCGGAATTTTTCTGCGGCCTGTTCAACTCGCCGCAGCGCACCTCATTTGTAATTCCCGGGCTGCCCCCTGGGACCTACGCGGTGGCGATTCAGGACGTAAGGGGTTCCAAGCTCCCCTACACCATTACCTATGTGCTTCAGCAAAATAATGGGGTGTGGCAGCTTGCCGGGTACTACGCGCGTCCGCATCAGCTTGGGCCTCATGATGGGCTATGGTACTGGGTGCAGGCGCGGGACATGAAGAAGGAAGGCCAGCAGCACAACTCCTATTTCTATTACACGACCGCCGCCGACCTGCTCGCCCCGGTGCCCTTTATGAGCACTCTGCAATTGGACAAGCTCTACGAAGAAGAGCAGGCCGCCATTCCAAAAGATGTCCCCAGCAACCCGCAGCAGCCCGTGCCGGTTACGCTGAATGGAAAAACCTATCAGGTCCAGCAGGTCTTCGCCACGCCGGATGACAAGCAAGGCCTCGATCTGGTGGTGAAATATCAGGCGCTGTCCGATCTCTCCAATACCGGCCAGGCGTTCCAGGACAATATGAATTTTCTTAAAGGCCTCGCGGCGCAATATCCGGAATACAAAACCGGATTCACAGCGCTGGTGGCCCGCGCCGTCGCTCCTTCCGGACAGGACTACGGCTCGGTATTGCCGACCAAAGATATCAAATAGGCTGCGGAAACTCTCAAAGACATTCATCCGGACCAGCGGGAGCGCGCGATTGCGTTACGCGGTGCGGTTTGAATCAGGCAGCATGCTCCTCTTCTTCGGCCTTCCTGGCTTCTTCCAGCGCCGGCTTCCTGACCTCGAAATGGCATTCCCGCGCTGCCTTGTCCACGCGCAGTCCCTGAAAGACCGGAGCGCGCATCTTGACCCCGCCCTTTTGACCTTCATGCGTCCATTCCGTGAACTTAATCTCCGCCACCATCTCCGGCTTCACATAATGCACGCGCCGCGTGGACTCTACTTTCCCGAAAAATGGGCTGCGATCGGTCTTTAATTCCCGCAGACGCTTCCACATGGCGGCGTGCGAGCTGGCGGTAAAACCGCTGCCCGCCTGGCCGACGGGAATCAGGCGTTCTTTGTCGTCATAGAGTCCCAGCACGATGGAGCCGAAATGCTCGCGTCCGCCCCGTGGGTCGGTATATCCGCCGATCACGCATTCCTGGCGCTGCGTGATTTTCATCTTGAGCCACTCGCGGCTGCGCTTCTGGGCATAGACCCCGTTACGCAGTTTGGCCACAATCCCTTCCAGCTTTTGCTGGGCGGCGGCCTGCATCAGCATCGTGCCTTTTCCCACGAAGTGCTCCGAAAGGCGCACCCGCTCGCCAGGTTCCAGCACCTGCTGAAGCAGCGCCTTGCGCTCTTCGAGCGGGACCCGCAAGAGGGAATAGCCGTCCAGGTAAAGCAGGTCGAAGGCGTAATAGACGATGAAGACGCTGCGGTCGGGCGCGGTGCGCTTGTCCGGCGACTGGAAGCCGCTGCGCTGCTGCATCAAACTGAAGGAAGCGCGGCCCTCCTCGTCCAGAGCGACAATTTCGCCATCCACAATGGCGGAGTTGCACTTGAGCGATTTGCCCAGGACCTGCAGCTCCGGAAAGTCCGCCGTCATCTCGTTCTGGTTGCGTGAGACCATGCGGATGCCCTTCTTCGCGTCTTCACCAAAGAAAACGACGGAGCGATAGCCGTCCCACTTGATTTCAAAGAGCCACTGATCGTCGTCAAAGGGCTC
>CAYTQA010000002.1:0-25390 GCA_964439495.1 uncultured Terriglobales bacterium
AACCAGCGGGTGGAAAAAATCAAGGAATATATCCGCGCCGGCGACGCCTTCCAGGTCGTCCTCTCGCAGAGGCTCGACCTCACCCCGGGCGTGCCGCCCTTTGAAATCTATCGTGCCCTGCGCATGGTAAACCCATCCCCTTATCTCTACTACATCCAGACCGAAGACCTCCAGGTATTGGGCTCTTCGCCGGAGATGCTGGTGCGGGTCAGCGGACGCAAGCTCGATTACCGGCCCATCGCAGGCACCCGCCCGCGCGGCAAGGGCGAGCAGCAGGACCAGCAGCTTGAGGCCGAACTGCGCGCCGACGAGAAAGAGCGCGCCGAGCACGTGATGCTGGTTGACTTGGGCCGCAATGATCTGGGCCGCGTCAGCGACTACGGCACCGTTCGGGTGAAGGATTTCATGTTCGTCGAGCGCTACTCGCACGTCATGCACCTGGTCTCCGCCATCGAGGGCCGTCTGCGCCCCGAACTGCATGCCATTGACGCTTTTCGCGCCTGCTTTCCCGCGGGCACCCTAACCGGCGCCCCCAAGGTGCGGGCGATGGAGATTATCGAAGAACTGGAGCCGGTGCGCCGCGGGCTCTATGGCGGCTCTGTCCTTTATGCTGACTTTGCCGGCAATCTCGATTCCTGCATCGCCATCCGCACCATCCTCATGCAGAACAAAAAGGCCTATCTTCAGGCTGGGGCGGGGATCGTCGCTGATTCCGTCCCCGAAAATGAGTATCAGGAGTCGCTGAATAAGGCGCAGGCGCTGATGAAGGCCGTGGAACTGGCCCGCAACGGGCTCTAAAGTAACCGGGCAGTCTTCATCTCTTATGTCAAGTTGTCTGGGATTGTTCGTATAATCTCTGTTCTCATGCGAATTGAATACACCATCTCGGAGCAGGACTTCCTGCAAGCGCAGCGGCTTGCGATCAAGAAATCGAAGAGTGCGTGGGCCAAGGCGGTCCGCTTCTATATGCCGGCGATGGGTGTGTTCATGGTGGGCTTTCTCATCGTCACAATAGTTCGGCAGGGCATGTCGCTGGGGATGGTCCCCGGCGCGCTTGTTGGCTTTTGGTTTCTGTCCAGCCCATGGTGGATACAACGGCAGTACAAAAAAGCGTACGCGCGAGCGCAGAAGCTGCATGGTGATCTGGTGCTGGAAACCTCCGAAGAGGGATTGCATTTCCAGGGTGCAACCTTCAACTCACGGCTCTCATGGGAGCACTATGAGAAGTTTTCCGAGGATGACAAGGTGTTCCTGCTGTACGAGAATCCCCGAATATGCAGCATCCTGCCCAAGCGCCATCTTTCCCCGGAGCAGATCGCGGCGCTGCGCGAGCTGTTCAGCAAGAAGATTGGCGCAAAGAACAAAGCGCTGGCTTCGCGGGCTTAAGAAGGCCCATCCAGCCCGGCGCGGCTATGCCATCCGCATTACCCCAGTACAGCACCCACCGGAATCTCCGGTTGTGGGTCTTTCAATCTCATAATGCTTCTGTTTGACCAGCAGGCTGGCCTGGGTATCTCCATTCCCTCGCAAGCAGACGAATTGCCTGGTGCAGCCAGCCGCTATCGGGCAAAAAAGTAAAAAATTCACTCTCAGGAGCATTATGTCAACAAAAAAGGTCCTTTCCGTAGCGTTGTTGTTTCTTCTGCAATTCAGCCTGATGGCGACGGCTGAATCCGCAAAATCGATTCCGGCGGGTGCGAAGGTCTATGTCGCGCCCATGAATGGATTTGAAACTTATCTGATCGCCGCGTTGGACAAAAAGAAGGTCCCCGTGACGGTGGTAGCGGAGCGGGACAAGGACGACTATGAAATCACCGGCAATGCGGAGAGCCAAAAAGCCGGCTGGGCCAAGGTGATGTTCAGCCACTCCACACAATCGACGGAAGAGGCCAGCATCAGCATGCACAACATACAGACCGGCGAAATCGTCTTCGCCTATGCCGTGAATAAAGCCAACTCCGTCCACGGCAAGCAAAGCACCGCCGAAGCGTGCGCAAAGCATTTGAAATCCAGGATTGAAGGGAAGTAACCCTCGACTGGATTATTTTGCGAATAGCGAATTTTAGAGAATTGCGCAAAACAGGCCGGATTCCGAGGGGGGCCGGCCTTTCTCATCCAATGAATACTCATGGGACAAAAGCCCAAAGGCGACGGATGAATCGATACAAGCTCCTGATTGCCGCACTGCTGTTCATGCCCGCCATCCCTTCCGCCTTTTGTCAGATGGAAGAGGCGCCTCCGGAAGTGAAGCAAAGCTGCGCGCAAATGAAGAACGTCAAGCTGCCCGCCAGCGACAGACCGGGAAGCGAAGAAAAAAAGGCATTGGCGAAGTGCGTCTCAGCCGATCTTTATTTCGGTTTTGGACAGCCGTCCGATCCGGGGAAGGCGCGTGAATGCGCGTATTTGGAAATCGAGAGAGGGGACGGCCTCATGTTTGGAGGTCGGAGCATTCTCATGATGGTGTACGCCAATGGAAAGGGCGCTACCCGGGATTTTGATGTTGCGCTTAAGCTGGCCTGTGAAATCGACGGAGCCCCGGCGGAGATTGAAGGCCGTGTGCAACACCTGACACGGCTAAAGCAGGAACACTGGACCGGCGACGACTTCAGTCTTTGCGACGACATCACCAGCGGGTCCATGCAAGGAGCGTGCGCAGGTCTGCAAGAAAGGTTTGCCCAGCAGAAGCGCCAGGTAAAACTGGATGCGATCGTTGCGCACTGGACCTCTGAGGAGCGAAGGGCCTTTCACGAATTCCAACCGGCGGCCAATAAATTCTTTGCAGCTCGCGCCGACAATGAAGTGGACTTGAGCGGTACCGGCCGCGCGGCTTTCGAGATCGAAGAACAAGCTTCGCTGCAGGACGGGTTGGTTTCCGCGCTGCAAAAATTCGAACGAGGTGAATTGCCCAGCTCCTCAGCCGATGGGTTCGACAGGGCCAATGCTGAGTTGAATTTCGCGTATGAAAAAATCCAGAAGACGCCCGGTTTCAAGTGGGGTAGCGTGACTTCTGGTCAGATCAAGCAAACCCAGCGGGCCTGGGTCGCATATCGGGATGCGTGGGTGAAATTTGGAGGGAAAAAATACCCCGGTGTAAGCGCTGAGAGCTGGAAAATGTGGCTCACGCAAGAACGCACGAAGATGCTGGAGTCATTTCTGCGCGACTAGGGAAGAAATGCCCCTATGCAGCAGGAGCAGCAACCCCTCGCCTCTGACTTCTCCCTTACGCCGCGGCCTGTGAATTGCCGGTATGGTGCGCATAGCGCATAAGCGCGGAGGCGGCGATGGGAATGCTGAAGGCGATCGGCGTCAGCACCAGGTCTGAGGTAAAGGTATTACGAAAGAACGGAATGGCCATCACGTAGCATTGTGCCAGGCCGGCCCAGCTATGGGCGTAGAGTCCGGCCACCGCCCACACCATAAAGTTGCTGAAGATAAAGAATGAGATGGAGCTGGCCAGCGCGGCGCAAAGCACGCGCGGCACAGTGGTCTTGCGAACGACGACGCTGCCGATCAGGATTGCCGCGGCATACCACAACGAGCTGGCGAACGTTTCCAGCGACAGATGGAAACCATAGCGCACGGTGGTGAGATACACATCGGAGAGCGCCAGCAGAACGACTGGAACCATCATTTCTTTACGCGAGCGGCGCGCGCCAAAATAAAGCAGTGCCGCGCCCACCATGGTGAAGTGGAATGGATGGGGCAGCAGCCGGGTCGCGACCGCAATCAGGACAAAGAAATAAGCCAGCATAGTCACCTCGCGCTCAATGCTATATTGTGGGGCCCGGTCGAACATCAGTCAAGGTGACCCGTGCGCAGGGGTTGGGCCTTCCTGCCCACCAGCATTTCAACCACCTTTAAATTGCGGTCCAGCTCCACCGAAGCGCCGAGAGGAGGGTTGGTCTCGCTGGTGTCCGATGCGAGGATGCGAATGACCGGGTAGCGGAAGCGCAGATCGCTGAAACGCACGATGTACCCTCCCGCAGGCCCCTGGAGCGGTTCGGTTTCCACCAGGGGATATTGCGCCCAGTCGAGATATACCTGTCCCAGCCAGGACTTTTTGGCCGCCATCGTGACCGGAGTCTCTTCCGGCTTGGCATAAGTCTTTTCCCGGCCCTGGGGATCGACGATCCCCTGCAGGGAATCGACGTCCATGGTATGGAAGGCGTCCTGGGTTTCCACAATCCCGCCCCAGTGGAAGGGATTGCCCGGATACGGCATGGCCGCAGCCCGCCTGGGCTCTTCATCGCCATAAGAGAGGTCCTGCAATTCGGTGACGGTCCTGCGGTGCTGGTAATCGCGAACACCCCAGACCAGCACCATGCAGAGCAGAGCAAAGATGGCGCCGGATCGTCCCTGGAACCTCTCGCGCTTGGCGCCCACCTCCTGGTTTACCAGGGAAAAGATCGAGGGCATGGCAAGGCCAAGGACGAGCGCGGCCAGGATGACGGGCTCCACGACGAAGACAATGTCCCATGAATACCAACGCCAACTGAATGGCAGGAATGGGCGCACGCCGTAGTTGTTGGTGAAATCCAGCAGGATATGGCTGGCGGCTGCCAGAAGGCCGTAGAAGAACAGCAGCCCCCAGCGCGCGGGCAAGGCGGTGGTCTTGCCCCGTTTTAAACGCCAGCGATGCAGCGCATAGACACCGGCAACCACCACGGCCGCATCGAAGGGCATCCCGATGAACGAATGGGTAAAGCCGCGATGATGTGCAAAGCCAACCAGCGGCCCGCGAATTTCAGTGAGGATGTCCGAATCGGGAAACTCGGCGGCCAAAGTCGTTACCAGCGTGGCGTAGGCGGTCTTGCGATTGAGTCCCGCACGTCCCAGGCAGGCGCCGGTAAGAAAATGAGTGATGGGTTCCAAAGTGGTCTGGTCCTATATCGGCCTCATGAGCAGTGTAAATGTATTGGGCACGATTGAGATATATACGGGCAGGCCGCCCAGCAATTCTCCATCGGCCTCGGAATAGACCTTTCGCGGAGAGGCGTCCTCCGGGGGAAGCTCCGTGCAGGTGATCTCTACCGCATCCACCAGCTTCACGCCGGGAATAGGATAGTTGAGGCCGAGCAGCGCCTGAATCAGATATGCCGGATAGGTAAGGCGGATCGCCTCCTTGAAAAGCACCAGGCGAAGAAAATTATTTTCCAGTCTGGCCCCGCGGACGAAATGCCGCAAGGGAGCGCCAAAATCATCGATGCGCACCGCCATGATCTGCGCGACGGTCTCGGAGTGAAGCTCGCCGGTATGCGCATCGCGGTATTGCGCCTGAAAGGGCGCATAGTGGTACCACATGTATTCCCATCCGGCCTGCACCACGTAGGCGCTGACCCCAAAGCGCTGCTTGAAGCCGGCGGAGAGCTTGTAGATGAGGTGCGCGTCGGGTCCGACGCCGGACATGACGGTAAAGAACTGGGCCCGGGTCCGGCCCGCTTGCCGCGACTCGATCCTGCCGGCGGCGAGGGTCCGGGGCCGATATTGCAGCAGCAGCCTGGCAGCGGCTTCCGGATCGCGGGGAATGCCGAGATCGGTGGCCAGCGCATTGGCCGTTCCCAGGGGAAGCACTCCCATCGCAACCTGCGTATTTCCGGCCATTCCCTGCAGGACGTCGTGGATGGTGCCATCGCCACCACAGGCAATCACGGTGTCGAAGCCGCTCCGCGCCGCGTTGCGCGCCTGCTCTCCCGCCATTCCCGGGCCATGCGTGGGCTCGAGCTCAACTTTTACGCCAGCCGAACGCAGCACGGCGGCAGCTCTTTCGATCTCCGCCAGCCTGCGCGCAGGGCTTTGTCCTGAGGCCGGATTGTAGAGTAATAAAGTCCGTTGCATTCGGTTTGCGGAAAGTAGTGGTAATTCACAAATATAATCGGGAGATGGTCACAACGCATAAAGGAAGCGTTGCTTCCGAGGTACAAAAGAGGATTGGGACTCTGCGCGAGCAGATACGGCGGCACGAATACCTCTATTACGTGCTCGATAATCCCGAGATCAGTGACGCGGAGTTTGACCTGCTCATGAACGAGCTCAAGAAGCTCGAGTCCGGGCACCCGGAGCTGGTGACCTCCGACTCCCCAACCCAGCGCGTGGGAGGCAAACCGAAAGAGGGCTTTGCCAAAGTGCGGCACTCTCGCCCCATGCTCTCGCTGGACAACGCCTATAACCAGGACGAGCTGCGCGATTGGGAGCGCCGCGTCCACGAGCTTACCGGCAACGCGAAGGTCGATTATGTGTGCGAATTGAAGCTGGACGGCATGTCCATGGCGTTGACATACTCGGCCGGACATTTCGAGCGCGGAGTCACCCGCGGGGACGGCGAGACCGGTGAAGAGGTGACCAGCAATGTGCGCACCATGCGTTCCGTGCCGCTCTCGATTGCGCGCAAGGAGCTGGAAAAGGCGGGCATGCCTCCGGAGTTTGAGGCGCGCGGCGAGGTCATCATGCCGCTTGCGGCCTTCCAGCGCATGAACGAAGAGCGCGAGCAGGAGGGGTTGAGCAAGTTTGCCAATCCCCGCAATGCGGCGGCGGGTTCGGTGCGGGTGTTGGAGCCCAACATCGTCGCCCAACGCCGGCTGGATTTCTTCTCCTATCAGCTGCTGGCCAATGGTGCGGAGGTCTTCCCCACGCACCACGAAGCCCTGGAAGCTCTCGCCGCGGTTGGCTTCAAGGTGAATCCGCACCGCCTGCTTACCGCCAAGTTGGACGAGGTGCTGGAGTTCATCGCCAGAATGGAAGCGCAACGCGAGCAGCTTCCCTATGAAATCGACGGCATTGTCATCAAGGTGGATTCCATTGCCCTGCAAAAAAAGCTGGGATTCACCGGCAAAGCCCCGCGCTGGGCGATTGCATATAAGTATGCGGCGCGTTCCGGGGTAACCAAGGTCGAGGACATCCTGGTGCAGGTGGGACGCACCGGCAAGCTCACTCCACTGGCGGCGCTCACGCCCGTCCCCATTGGCGGCACCATGGTGAAGCGCGCGACCCTGCATAATCAGGATGAGATCGAGCGTCTCGGCGTCTTGATCGGCGACTTCGTGCTGGTCGAGCGCGGCGGAGACGTGATTCCCAAAGTAGTGCGCGTGGTGGAGGACAAGGAGCATCCGCGCGGGACCCGCAAATTCAAATTTCCGGAGCATTGTCCCGAATGCGGCGGCATGGTGGTGCGGGCCGAGGGCGAGGCCGACCATCGCTGCATCAACGCCAACTGTCCAGCCAAGCTGCGCGAAGGGCTGCTGCACTTTGCCTCGCGTGGAGTGATGAACATTGAAGGCATGGGCGAGTCCCTGGTGAACCAGTTGGTGGACCGCGGGATGGTGACAAACATTGCGGACATCTATTCCCTCAATGAAGAAAAGTTGCTCAGCCTGGAGCGCATCGGGAAGAAATCCGCGGACAATCTGCTGCGGGAGATTGAGCGCTCAAAAGCGCTGCCCCTGGAACGGGTGATCTATGGCCTGGGGGTCCGTTTTGTCGGGGAGCGCACGGCGGAGCTGCTGGCCGAACACTTTGGCAGCATGGATGAATTCATGGATGCCGACGTTGAGAAATTGCAGGAAGTCAATGAAGTCGGGCCGCGGGTGGCAGAGGCGATTCATCAATTCTTTCAGGAGCCCGCGAACCGCGCCCTGGTGGAGCGTCTGCGCGCGGCGGGGCTCACATTTCAGGGCCAGCGTAAGCAGCGGGGGACGCAGTTGGAGGGAAAGACCTTCGTGCTTACCGGAACTCTTCCCAATCTCACGCGCGACCAGGCGAAAAAGATGATTGAAGATGCCGGCGGGAAGGTTTCGAGCGCGGTGAGCAGGAAGACCGACTACGTGGTCGCCGGCAGCGAAGCAGGATCGAAGCTGGACAAGGCCAGGGAATTGGGTGTGGAAGTGATTGACGAGCCCGGATTGCTTAAGATCGTGGCAGCCCGATAGCCCGGCGAAAGTGAATTGAGAAGCGGCAGCGAAAATTGAGAATTGAGCGATTGAGATATCTCCCAATCACTCAATTCGATGCTTCCATTTTCCAATCAGGAAATGATCCGGCTATGCCGCGTCTTCCCGCTGGCGGTTTCTGAGTTCAACGCAGACGTTGCAGTTATCGGTCGCCCGTTCGCGCTCTTGCCTCAGCCGATTTTCAAAGCGCGACCAGCGTTGCCCCACATGGGAGCCGAGATAGCTGCCGGAACCCACCGCGCCTCCGCCTTCAATGCGCGAGCTGCGGTCAAGGTCCGCGGTTTGATGAAGATGATGGATGTCTTCATTATTCAGAATGCTGTCGCCCTCCATGGTGCGCAGATCGTTATCCGGCTGGCTTTCCAGCTTCCGCTCCCGGTCGAGGTTGCTTGCTCCAACAGTGGTGGTTTCCACGACGGTTTCTTCCGAGCGGGGAAGACCGAAGCCGGTTTCCTGCAGCCGGGTATTCTCCGGGGTCTGTCCCCATGCGGTTGCCGAGGTGTTCATCGGGCCCGCAGACTGCCGTGGAAGATGGTGAGGTTCGAGGCCCTCGACCGGGGCTTCGTCTCTTCCGAGATGCGGCGCGCTCGCAGAAACCTCGGTGGGATCGGGGGTGATGATCCGGGTGCTGTCCTTCTGGTGCAGGACGCCCTCTTCCTCCAGGCCGGAAGATTTGCGATAGCTCTCTTCGTACTGCCCCCACTTCTTTTCGTCGCTCAGATATTTCTCGTCGTAGGCCGGCAGACGCTCGACCTGCTCCCGCGTCATCTCCGTCTGGTATTCGTCCTCTGCTTCACCGCGTGTTCTGATGCGGCTGGCGGGAACAAGAAATTTGTGGCTGCTCAGCCATCCGCCGGTATCCACCACCGCGTATTGAATGCCTCCGCTCTGATGATCGAAGATCACGTCCGCAATTTTGCCCAGCTTCTTGCCGTCGCTTCCATAGAGCGCTGCTCCGCGAATATCGTCGGCGTCGTTGCTGAATTTGAAATCTCGTAGTGTGCCGTAATGGGCCATAGAAGGTTGCTCCTTTCAACATGGGGCGCTCTGCCGAGCGCTGTAATTGGAGATCTGAAAATTAAGATGCGGGAACGCCAGCAGAGGAGAGCTTTGAGAAGATCGTTTGACGGGAAAACGATTGTGGTTGCTTGAGAGTTGCCCGTGTGGCACAGCCGCACCGGTGCGGTGTACATCCGTGTTTTAAGCCCAGCCGAATGCCGGGCGATTGTGGGTCCAGGAAGCAGAGATCATCTCGTTTGCTGAAAAGCTTCCTTCATCCGCCGATAAGTAGTTTCCAGAGCTTCGGGCAGAACGCGGGTCTCACTCACGACGGTCATGAAATTTGTGTCGCCCACCCAGCGGGGAAGGATGTGCATATGAACATGTCCGGCAACTCCCGCCCCGGCGGCTTTGCCCAGATTCATTCCGAGATTGATTCCGTCCGGATTGTAGAGCGCGCGCAGCACCGACTCCAGCTTCTGGCATAAAGACATCATTTCAGAGGCGGCCTCGGCGGACATTTTTTGCAACTGGTCCACATGTTCGTAAGGCAGGACCATGGCATGACCATTGTTATAGGGATAGGCGTTCAGGCAGACGAAGCACTGAATCCCGCGATAGACGATCATCGCCCTGACGTCGTCCTTCTGCTCCAGCTTTTCGCAAAAGGGACAGCCCGGCTTGCGGTCAGCCTCCTTGATGTAGCTATAACGCCACGGGGTCCATAAATAATCCATAAGAAAGAGTATATGGGAGCGCGCGGCAGGGAAAGCAGGTGGTTGACGGGAGAGGGAGCGATGGTTGGGGCAACCTTCCGCCCGCAGTTGTGAGTACTTAAATTTTTGTGCGCCAGACTGCTGGCCGCGTTGACACTCTTTGGGCCGATTGTTATAGTCTGAATGTCGCCTGTTGGTGCCAAAGCCAGTTCGCGATCCGGCCGCTGGGGTTTTCCTCTCGCCTGTCAAAAACAGGCAAAAATACCCAAAAGAAAAATCACAGCGAGCAGTCCGCCTCATGTGGTAGCTTCCCTGCATCCGCATGACCGTCGGCATCTGAGGACCTACGTTGTTCGACGAAAGCACAGTTCGTGATACTCAGTCCATGCTCTCCCCGGAGCAAGCACGTACGAACGGATCGCACACTGCAACATCGACAGACGCCAAACAACACAAAACTTCTAATATCGAGACTACTGCCCTGAAAACCGAAACCCAAGACACCATCGCTCCTGAAACCATCACCGATAACCTGGACACCAACTCCACAGCCTCCCATGACAGCAAAGACGATTTTGCTTCCATGGATTTTGCCGCCGCCCTGGAAAATTTTGAGGCGGAGCAAGCGGCAGCGGAGCAAGCTGCGCCTGTTGAAGACAACGTGCTGAAAGGCACCGTGGTCAAACTTACGGACAAGCACGTCGTGGTAGACGTTGGCTTCAAGTCCGAAGGCATGGTCCCGATTGCCCAGGTGCTGGACCGCGAGGGCAATCCGAAGGTGAAGCCCGGCGACCCCATCGATGTGGTGGTGGACCGCAGCGAAAGCGAAGAGGGATACATTGGCCTCTCCTATGAAAAGGCGCAGCGCGCGCGGGTGTGGGACGATATCGAGCGGGCATACAACGATAAGAGCCCGATCAAGGGCTATGTGGTTGAGCGGGTCAAGGGAGGGCTTTCGGTGGACATCGGCGTCCGCGCCTTTCTACCCGGCTCACAGCTCGATCTGAAACCGGTGCGCAACCTGGACGGCTACAAGGGCCAGGAGATTGAAGTCCGCGTTATCAAGATGAACAAGAAGCGCGGCAACATCGTGGTCTCGCGCAAGCAACTGCTGGAAGAAGAGCAGGCCTCCAAGCGCTCCGCCACGCTGGAGCATCTGGAGGAAGGCGCGGTATTGACCGGCACGGTCAAGAACCTCACCGATTACGGCGCCTTTGTGGACCTCGGCGGGATTGACGGTCTCCTGCATATCACCGACATGTCCTGGGGACGGCTCACCCATCCTCGCGACCTGGTCAACGTCGGAGATGAGATCCATGTGAAGGTCCTGAAATTCGATAAAGAAAAGCAGCGCGTCTCCCTGGGATTCAAGCAGCTCACTCCCGATCCCTGGCTGGATGCGGCGGAGCGCTATCCGGTCGGCGCCCATGTGAAGGGCCGGGTATTGAGCGTGACCGATTACGGAGCATTCGTGGAGCTGGAGCAGGGCATTGAAGGCCTGGTCCACGTCAGCGAGATGACCTGGTCGAAGCGCATGAAGCATCCATCGAAGATCGTCAAGGCGGGGGACGAAGTAGAAACCGTGGTCCTCAATGTGAATCCCGCGGAGCGGCGCATCTCGCTGGGCCTGAAGCAATTGGAGCAGAACCCATGGGAGCAGCTCCACGAGAAATATCCGGTCAACTCCATGGTCGAGGGCCGGGTGCGGAACCTGACTGACTTTGGGGCCTTCATCGAGATAGAAGATGGCATCGATGGGCTCGTCCACGTCAGCAACCTGAGCTGGACAAAGCGGGTGAAGCATCCTTCTGAAGTGTTGAAAAAGGGCGACAAGGTGCAGGCCGTTGTGCTGGCCATTGAGCCGGAGCATCGCCGCCTTTCCCTGGGAATGAAGCAGCTTCAGCCCGATATTTGGGAGACCTTCTTCAATACCCATCGCATTGGAGACGTGGTGCGCGGCAAGGTCCTGCGCATCGCGCAGTTTGGCTCCTTTGTCGAGATCGCGGAAGGAGTGGAAGGCCTTTGCCACAACTCCGAGGCGACCGATCAGGAAGGCCACCCTGTCAAGCTGGAAGTCGGCCAGGAGCATGACTTTAAGATCATCAAGATGAATCCCGATGAGAAAAAGGTCGGCCTGAGCCTGCGGGCAGTCGGCGAGGAAGCAAGCCGCGCCGATGTGGAGGCTTACAAGCAGCCAGTCTCAAGCTCCACCACTACGCTGGGCGAGATGATGAACTGGAAGCGCGCCAGCAACGATCAGGATTAATCAAAACCTGGAAAGCGGAAGGCCGTCCCGATTGCGGACGGCCTTTTTGCTTTTATATGGGAAATTGGAAGCTATTCGTTGTAGTGCAGCAGCGAGAAGACGTCATAACCCTTCAACCGGTCGCGGCCATTGAGGAAGTCCAGTTCTACCACAAATGCCAATCCGGCAATCTCCGCGCCCAGTGACTTCGCCAATTGGACGGTCGCATTGCAGGTGCCTCCGGTGGCCAGCAGGTCATCGACGATAATCACGCGCTGTCCCGGCTGGATGGCGTCTTTGTGGATCTCCAGGCAATCCGAGCCGTATTCCAGATCGTAAGTTACACGGGCGGTCTCCGCAGGCAGTTTTTTCGGTTTGCGCACCGGAACAAAGCCGGCATTCAGCCGGTAGGCCAATGCCGGGCCGAAGATAAATCCGCGGGCCTCGATGCCCAGCACCAGGTCGATGCTCTGTTCGAAGTAATACTCGGAAAGAGCATTGATCAGCGTGGCAAATCCCAGCTTGTCCTTCAGCAGCGTGGTGATGTCGTAGAAGAGGATGCCGGGTTTCGGAAAATCCGGGACCTCGCGGACCAGTTTTTTGAGCGGCTCACAGTTGATTCTTTGGCTTTCGGCCGACCTGCTCTGATTGATGCCTGTCTGCATTTGCTTACCATGCCCCTTCGATAAGGAATGATTTGCCCTGTACTTCCGCCGCCGCTTCGGGCGCATCGGATTCACTTACCTCGTCAACCCGCGCGGCCCGCGGCCCCTGCTGTAGCTTCGATTTTAATTTTGCCAGTTGCTCTTCGCTGCCCGAAGCCAGGACCTCCACATTGCCGTCGGAGTTATTGCGCACCCATCCGGCGATGCCGAGCGATCGGGCCTCCCACTCCACAAACCAGCGAAAGCCCACGCCCTGGACTCTGCCCGAGATGATATACCGCCTGACAATGGAATGATTCATCGTCTTCACAGGGCCGTGCCGCCTGCTCGCGGCACAACACGCAACCTAGGCGCGTGAAAGATAAGCGCCTTCGGCCGTATCCACGCGGATTTTTTCGCCCTCATTGATGAATGGCGGCACCTGTACGACCAGTCCGGTTTCAAGCTTGGCTGGCTTGGTCACGCTGCTGGCGGTGGCGCTTTTAAGTCCGGGCTCGGTCTCCACGACCGTCAATTCGACGGTCTGCGGCAGTTCGATTCCCACCGGCTTGCCGTCATAAAAAGAAACTTCAATCTGAAGATTGGGGATGAGATATTCGACCGCTCCGCCGAGCACATCGCTGTTCAGGTGGAGCTGCTCGTAATTTTCCATGTTCATGAAGTAATAATCGTCCCCGTCCTGATAGAGATACTCCATGGGGACCTCGTCCACCACGACGCGATCAATGGGGTCGGGCGAGCGGAAGCGATGCTCGAACATGGCCCCGGTGCGCAGGTTGCGCAGCTTGGCCTGGATAAACGCCCGCAGGTTGCCGGGGGTGCGATGTTCTACCGCAAAGACCAGGTGCAGGTCATTATTGTGTTTGATAATCATCCCCGGACGCATCTGGGTGGCTGGAATCGCCATGGAAACTGTTCTCCTTCATGTGGTTCAAAGTGGAATGCAGATTCGAGGGCCTCTGCGAGCCCCTGACATAAGGTCTCATTTGAGGCGCCATTGATCGGATGTGATCTCGCGAGGTGCTCCGCTTTCGGGGCACACCACCCGGTCGTGAGCGCAGGAGTGCGCGCAACGGCATCCGCAAACATATAATTCTAACCTATTCCCGGCGCCCTCGCCGATGAACCTGAATGGACGTGCGGAGAAAAACATTTTGCCTCCCGCGAGGGACAACATATGCCGACTCCCGCTTTTCTAATTACACATTGAGAGCAATCGAAGCGCGTAATTCCGGCCTCATGAGCGCTTCCGGAATTATCCTTAGGAGGTTGTATGAAAGTCAGTGAGATTATGACAAGGGACCCACAAACCGCGCAGTTTGACAGCACCCTGGAGGAAGTCGCGACGCTGATGAAGGACCAGGATGTAGGCGCAATTCCCGTGATCGACGAGGAAAACGAGCTGGCCGGGGTGATTACCGATCGCGACATCGTTGTCCGTTGCATCGCGGAAGGGAAAGATCCCTCCGATACCACCGTCGAGGAGGTCTTTAGTGAGGACCTGTCCACCATCGGACCGGAGGCGGAGGTGGAAGAGGCGGCCCATCTCATGGCCGAAAAGCAGGTCCGCAGGCTGCCGGTGGTGGAGGATGGGAAGCTGATAGGGATGATCTCAATCGGCGACATCTCCGTGAAGCATGATGAAAGAGAGTCCGGCAAGGCCCTGCAGGAGATCTCCCAGGGAGTGAAACAGAATTCCGCCTCGAACGGAAAGAAGAGATCGCGTCAGGGGGCGCAGACGTCAGAGGCGAAATCCCGGGGCAACGTTCAGAGTGGAGGAACCAGGGCGGAAAACGCGGTTGCAAAAGAATTTGAGGAGAATGAAGAATACGATCTAGAATTTTCCGATGAAGACATGAACGCGATCTCCGGCAGCGAGGCGGAGCAAGGCCGCCAGGGAGCCAACATGAAGAGCGCTCGCGGACGGCAGACCGGGTCCGCACGGGGCCGGGATACTTCAGCTTCGAAACGACAGCCCAACCCAGGCACCCTGCCGTCCGCCAAGGACCAGCACAATATGAAGTCGGGGATGGAAGGCAGCCGGCGGTCGGAGGCCAATGCCGGCAAGCGGAGCCCGCAGGGAATAACCAGCCGGAGTTCCAGGGAGGAAAGCAAACGCCAGGGACGCGTGGTATCCATTCGCGACGATGCCAAGGCAGGCTCAAGCAGGCGCCGTGCTACCGCCAGCCGGCGCAAAACAGGGTAAGTGAGGTCGAGATCATGAATGATTTCAAGCTCTATGGAGAGTACGTCGAGCAAAAACCCAATAAGGCTGGCGTAATGATCGTCAGCCTGCTCATCGGAGTGGGGGTTGGGGCGATCATCTCGCTGCTCTTTGTTCCACAAGCCGGCCAGGAGACCAGGCAATTCCTGCGCCGGAAATATGACGATACGGTGCGGGGGATCAGTGAACAGGCCGGCAATCTGCGGCAGAAGGGATCTGGACTCCTGGCGGCCACTCGAAACAAGGTGACTCCATTTTCACGGGCAAAAGAACAGGTGAGGGGTTAAAAACGAAAAGGCGGGATTTTCTCCCGCCTTTCTTTAGCTTTTAAGAAAACTCAGTAAAGCCTGAAGCTTACTTCCACGTTTACCATTACGGCCACAGGAACGCCGTCTTTCCTGGCGGGTTCAAATTTCCACTTTTTCACGGCTTCAATGGCTTTTTCATCGAGTCCCAGACCCAGCGAACGCGCAACCTTTGCGTCGCGGACACGGCCATCGGGGCCGATCTCAAGTCCCACGACTACGACTCCCTGATACTTGGCTTTACGCGCTTCCTCGGAGAATTCGGGATCGACCTCATAGATCACCTTGGGCGCGCTGACGCCTCCGCCCACGCGGTAAACACCGCCGCCAATTCCTCCACCCATGCCTGGCCCGAGCCCCGGACCGTTTCCGCTGCCGATTCCACCACCCTCGGCGGCGCCAATCCCGCCGCCCAATCCAACTCCATTGGAGGCCACAGTCAGAACGCTTTTGAGATCGCCGTTGTTCGCGCTTTGCGGCAGCTTGATTTGCGGAGGTACCACGATGGTCTGCTCCACTGACAATGCCGGCTTATCGTTGCGAATAATCGCAGTGGGCGGCGTGATCTGGCTCAATCTGGTTTTAGGAGGGGTCCCTCTGCTGGCCATTAATTTGTCGTGATCTCCACCACCACCGCCTCCGCCGGCAGTCGTTTTGGAGGACTGGATAGGGAGGTATGGCGAGACATCAATGGCATTCCCGAGCATCTCCTTTACCTCCGGCGCATGTTTGATGGCTTGATGGGTAAGGAATAAGAGCAGCGCCAGTCCGGCCGTATGGAGGAAAAACGAGAGATAAAAGTTGCTCCGGCGGACTTCATAGGTCCCATAGCCTGCGCCAAAAAGCGTAGGCAGAACATCCTGAGCCTGGGCCGGATTTGTGGCCCGATTTGGATCCAATGCGGATTTAGCGCCGATTGACATAAATCACTTACCCAAAGTATAGACCCGTTTAAAGCGAAAACGTTGCACAAAAGTCCTTGTACCAGCCCGTATTACCTTTGTCCTACAGTACGCTGGACCTGAAAGCCAGGACGCATCTTAACCACCGAATATCCGCCTTCATCGCCTAAAAAGTGCCGCGAAAAAGCCGCCAATTTTGCGTACCACTCGCTTGGCCTTGTTGCCCACCGGTTTGGCTTCCGTTTCCGTTTTGGCCTGCCTGTCGGCTTGCGGCGGCTGTGCCGAAAGCAGAGGCAGCGGCAGCGCAGGGAGCTTTTCCATATGTACGCGCGCCAAAGTCGCGGTTGAATCCGGCTCCGGATTGTTTCCATGGAAAACAAAAGGAGCGTCTACTTCCACGTTCACCTGTCCGGGTTTCGCGGGCGGCACGGGCGTTTCCGGATCAAGATGGGCGGGCGCCTTGCTGACCGTCGGCAGGGAAGCGACTTTATTTCCTTCCACATCAGACGGCGTCACTTCCGCGCGCTCCACCGGAGCAGGCGCCGGACACCCACAAACCAGCGGCGAATCTGGAGTGGCCTTGCCGATCTGCGCGCCCGGAAAAAAGACCTGCTCCTTCGGCTTTACCCGGTAAGTCGCATCTCCAATCAGCTCCGTCACCACCACGTAAGACTCCTCACCTAAAGAACGGACGCAGGTGTCTCCTCTTGCATTGGAAGTTATGGCAACTTTTGCCTCTCCCGGGCCAGAAAGCAGTATGCGCAAGTCCGGGGTCAGCACTACATCGGCGGAGGCGGGCAGCGGATAATCGGCTTCGAGCGCGCCGGTGCCCATGCCCAGCATCAATTCCTTGCCGGAGCTGGAGGCATTGACGGAGAGCGAGGTCCCGGGGCAGACGCGCAGTTCGCCGCCTCGGGTGAGGCGGATGCTGGCCGTATGTTGACCGGCTTTGATCTTAGAGCCGTTGCCGATGGTCAGGATGCCGGAGGCAAGGGTGACCGAGCCTTCAACGGTCGCGTCAGAGGCGTAGACCTGCCCAATCTTTTGCTGCTGGGCCGTAAGTGAGGGTAGGAAGCCGAGGCACAATACAGGCGCAAGGAAACGCGCCAACCTATGCTCTGCGATCCGGAAAATCACCACAAGGACATTGTAATGATTTGCGAGCACCGGCGGGGCCGGTTCATTTTATCCGGCAACAGGATCGGCAATAAAATCGTATTGCTCAATCAGGGCCGCTACCCCAATCTCCGGCCCGGAGCCGCTCTGGTCCACACGAACGACCCTGCCCTGGCAACGGACGCGTATTGGGTCCGTCATGGTGACTTCCGGCGGTAAGGTCATGGTGAATTCGATACGAGAGCCCTCCGCCAGCTTCGACTGGACCTGGAAAAAGACACCGTGAGCGCTCACGTTTTTGGTTTCGGCGGGGATCTCTTCAGGACGGCCATCGGTGTATCGAATGGAGACAGGCAAATGTAGGGAAAAGCGGCGATTGGCGCGCTGATCAGGCTTTGCGGCAGACGATAGGGACATGGGGACCTCTGTGTAAAGAAGCATCGCTCCGCTTCCCGGCTAAGTCAAGGTTAAAGTGCTGTGTATGCCTTAATTGGGGCTACGCGACCTTCATTTCGGGGGCGTCCCGCTGCTCCGCCGGCAGCTTCATGGGCAGGAAAACAGAGAAGCAGGTATAACTTCTGCCGGGCCGGTTGCTGCTGCGAACAGTGATATGCCCGCTATGCTTCTGGACAATGCCCGTACTTACCCAGAGTCCCACGCCGGTGCCTTTCTCGCCCTTGGTGGTGAAAAACGGCTCGAAAATGTGCTTCTGGATATCCTCGCGAATGCCGGGTCCATTATCCAGAACCGTGATCATGATCCCCTCGCGACGCTGGCCCCTCCATTCCCGGGCCCTGCTTACATGCAGGACGAGGCGTCCTCCTTCCCCCATGGCCTCCACGGCGTTAACGATGAGATTGGAAAATACCTGCCGGATGTCCGCGGGATAGGCCGGCACATCTTCGGTGAAGTTATATCGCTCGACGACACAGATTTTTTTCGATTCCAGTTTTTTGCTGTAGAGCAGCAGAATGCCCTTTAACAGCTTCGCCACATTGATGGGGACAGGAGTTGCGCCCTGGCGATGGAAGCCGAGCGTCTGCTTGACGATCTGTTCCATGCGCCCTAGCTCCTGCTCCGCCGTATGCAGGTATTCCCGCTCCTTCTCGCCCAGGTTCCCACTCTGGCCGATGAGATAAAGCAGGTAGTTGACGGATTCAAGCGGGTTGTTCAATTCATGCGAGATGGTCGCCGCAATTCTTCCCGTGGTGGCCAACTTTTCGCTGGAACGCAGCGCCTCTTCCGCGCGCTTGCGCTCGTAGACATCGCGGAAGGACAATACCGCGCCAATCAGCTTGCGCTCGTAATGGACGGGGGCCACGGTGTATTCCACAACAAGCATGCGCCCGTTATGATTACGAAACTTTTCTTCATTCACGTGAATGGCACGGCCGGTCTGCAAGGTTTGCAGGATGGCGCACTCCTTTGCGGGATGCGTTGGGCCCTCCTCTGTGACCGCATGCACCAATTCGTGAATGTCGTTTCCGCATGCGCTCTCCGGCTTGCAGCCCAGCATGGATTGCGCCGCCGGATTGAGGTATTCGATTTTTCCGTCGAGATCGAAGTAGCACACCCCTTCCGTCAGGCTTGCCAGCATGGCGCTGAAGCGTGTCTTGGTTTTTTCCGCCTGCTTCCGCGCGGAGATATCGGTGGTCATGCCCAGCATCATTGTGGGCTGGCCATGAGCATCGGAAAATACCTTCCCTTTGGAAGCGATCCAGCGGACCTGCCCATTCCGGTCGCGGATGCGGTATTCGAGTTCATAGGAATGGCGCTGTTCAATCGCCCGCGCCATGGCTGTGCGGACCCGCTCCGCATCCTCGGAGTAAACGCGATGGGCCAAATAATCGTCCAGCGTTTCGGAGAATTCCGCGCGATGGTTGCCATTCATCTGCAGGACCTCCCCCGACCAATGGACCCTTTTTGCGGGAAGATCGATTTGCCAGAACCAGATGTGCGCCGCCCGCTGCGCCATGGTCAGCCGATGGTCCCGGTCCAGTAACTTCCGCTGTTCGCGGCGCAGGCGATGAACAATTTCAATGAGCACGAGGGAAACAGCAAAGTAGATGATCAGCTGTACCAGATCGCCCGGTTGATGGAGGGTGCGGCTGAGAGGGCTTACAAGGAAGAAGCCAATAATGGAGAAACTGAATGCGATCCAGCCGGAGCTTCGGCCATCGCTCAATGCGCTCACCAGGACGGCCAGGACCGCCACCATCAGCGTCGGTCGTGTAAGCCCGCCTGGCAGAAAGAGCGAGATGCCCACGGCCAGCAGCCCCAGAAAGGCGGCTAACGAATATTTGCCGACCCGTCCAGCAGGGGAGGTGGAAGCATCTTTTATTGCGATATGGCTGAAGATCCCGCGTGGCATAAACCGCTTTCAGTACAAATAGCTGCTGGTACGAGAGTTACGGCGCGACTGTATAGGAGCTAATGATAAATAGGATGAATGGGAATGGCGCTGGGTTGGGAACAAACGTGAGCTGGAAAATTCTTCCAGTCCTAAGATATTCCTGAAAGTCCTTTTAAAAGCGGCCTTGCAGCAGTACAATTCTCGCCTATCCAGGTACAGATCTGAAAGCTATCCGTCCAGCTACGATTCTTGCCGTAGATGATAACGACGCGCATCGCTATGCTTTGAAACGCATTCTCTCCCAGGCCGGATTCACTGTTGTCGAGGCGGCCACTGGGGCGGAAACCCTGGAACGGGTGAATGGCCATCCCGATCTGATTATTCTCGATGTAAACCTGCCGGACCTGGACGGATTCGAAATCTGCAAGTCCCTGAAGAACGATCCCGAGACCGCGAATATTCCCATCATATTCCTCTCAGCTACTTGCAATTCGGCCTGGGGAAAGCAGTGGGCCCAATATCTCGGCGCTCAGGAGTTCCTCTCTCACCCGATTCAGGCGGACCAGCTCACCGCGATTATCAATGGTGCGCTGGCGAGGCGCTCAGCCGGCCAGTGATTTCCATGCATCTGCCTGTTATTTTTAAATTGAGTGATTTAAGATTCTTTTCCCTTCAGATCGCCACTCTAAACTTCAGGTTATATAATTGCCGTTCGCCTGAAGCATTGCCGTAAGTCCAGATTAAGAGGAGTCGCATGACAACCAGTGTTGTTCCCCATCTTCTTCAACAGTATGAATCGGAGATATTGCAGGATTGGCTGCGGGAAATGTCTTCCGCTACTCGCCGCAACGATTTGCTGAACGATACCGAACTGCGGGAGCAGAGCAGGCGGGTTTTGTCCGCGATCCAGCAGGCCTCCCAGCGCGGCTATACGCAGGATGTCTCCGGGCCGGAGTGGACGCCGGTCCGCGAACTGCTGTCTACGATTTCAGCTTCACGCGCGCGACAGGGATTTACCGCCTCGGAGACGGCGACCTTTGTATTTGCCCTGAAAAAGCCGGTGTTCGCGCGTATTCAGAGGGAATTGAGCAAGGACCCGGAGAAGGCGCAGCAGGAGTCTTGGAGCATCAGCGAGCTGATTGACAAGCTTGGCCTCTACACGGTCGAAATTTTTATGAAGTCGCGGGAAGAGGTAATCATCCGGCAGCAGCAGGAGATGCTCGAGCTCTCCACGCCCGTGGTGAAATTATGGGACGGCATTCTGGCCCTTCCCTTAATTGGCACCCTGGACAGCGCCCGCACCCAGGTGGTCATGGAGTCTCTATTGCAGAAGGTCGTCGAGACCGGCTCCGAGGTTGCGATCATCGACATTACCGGCGTGCCCACGGTGGACACGCTGGTGGCGCAGCATCTGCTCAAAACCGTGACCGCCGCGCGTCTGATGGGGGCGGATTGCATCATCAGCGGAATTCGCCCACAGATTGCGCAGACCATCGTGCACCTCGGCGTTGCGCTGGGGGATGTGACCACGAAATCCAGTCTTGCCGATGCCTTCGTACTGGCCCTGGAGCGCACGGGTGCGGCCCTGGGCAAAAACAAAAGAAATAAAGCGAAGCAACATAGCGCGAACAATACGGACGAAACCGAAGATTAGGAGGCGTTATGGAACGCATACCCATTCTGCGCATGGGCGAATTCCTGCTTGTCACCATTCAGGTGGACATGCACGACCGCCTGGCCATGGCGCTGCAGGACGATCTAACTAACCGGATCGTGAGCACTAGCGCCAAGGGGGTGTTGATCGATATCTCCTCCCTCGAAATTGTGGATTCTTTCATCGGACGCATGTTGGCGAATATCGCCTCCATGTCGCGCATTCTGGATGCCGCCACGGTGGTGGTGGGGATGAAGCCGGCGGTTGCGATTACGCTGGTGGAACTGGGTCTCTCATTACCGGGGGTACGCACCGCATTGAACGTCGAGAGGGGCATGGAACTTTTGCGCAAATCGCACCGCAACCGGATGCAGCACAAGGAGAGCGGCCTTGCCCGAGCTGAAGAATGATGCATTGCCGATAGCTTCGCAGGGAGATATTGTGCAGGTGCGTCAGATGGTCCGCACCTGGTGCGCGGAGGCAGGCTTCAGCCTGGTGGACCAGACCAAGATGGTCACCGCTGCCAGTGAGCTTGCGCGTAATACCCTGGAGTATGGCGGCGGCGGGCAAGTGATCGTCAAACTGGTGGAGGAAGGAAACCGTAAGGGATTGAGGCTCATCTTTGAAGATAAAGGTCCGGGCATTCCTGATATTCAATTGGCCATGAGGGACGGCTATACCACGGGTGGAGGTCTGGGCCTCGGGCTGAGTGGAAGCAAGCGCCTGGTCAGCGAGTTCGATATTCAATCGAAGGTCGGCGAAGGGACCCGCATCACCATCGCAAGGTGGAAATGATTCGCAGAGAATCCATCAGGAGTCACATCTCGATCAATATCGAAGATGCTTCCCAGGTTGGCGCGTCGCGGCGCGTGGCGACCATGCTGGCCCACGAAGCCGAGTTTAGCGATACTGAGGCCGGCAAAGTGGCGATCGTGGCCACCGAGCTTGCTACGAATATTGTGAAGCATGCCGGGCGGGGCGAAATTCTGGTGCGCGGCATCCAGCAGCAGGGCATTCGCGGAATTGAGATCGTTGCCCTGGACAAGGGCCCGGGAATCTCCGATATGGGCCAGAGCATGCGCGATGGGTTTTCTACTTCGGGAACTCCCGGGACAGGGCTGGGGGCGATCCGGCGCCTGGCCAGCACTTTTGAGGTGTATACCGCGCCCAAGCTGGGGACCTGCGCCTTGGCGCAGCTTTGGGCCGGGCCTTTAAAGCCTGAAGCAAAAGGACGATTGTCCTATGGAGTGGTCTGCCGCCCCATTCACGGGGAAGAGGTATGCGGTGACTGCTGGGGCATTGACCGGCGGAGCTCCACGGAGCTGGTGATGGTCGCGGACGGCCTGGGTCATGGTCCCAGCGCCGCCGAGGCATCGGAAGAGGCGGTCCGCGTTCTGCATGAAAATGCCACGCGCCCCATTACTGATATTCTGGAGCTGGCCCATGGCGCCTTGCGCAGCACCCGCGGAGCGGCGGTAGCAGTCGCCGAGATCAGCAACCATGAGCAGGTGGTGCGCTTTACGGGAGTGGGCAACATATCCGCAGCCATCTGGTCCGAGGGGCTAGGCCGCAGCCTGGTCTCGCACAATGGGATTGTGGGGCATCAATTCCGCAAGAGCCAGGAATTCCAATATCCCTGGCCTAAAGGCTCAATCCTGATTATGGCCTCGGATGGATTGCACACACAATGGAACCTGGAGAAATATCCCGGGCTTCTGCGCCGTCATCCAGGATTGACTGCCGCCGTGCTTTATCGCGATTATTGCCGTGGACGCGACGATGCAACGGTACTGGTGGCGTGCGAAGGGTCTTCCTAGTATGAATTCGACTTTACTTACCGCCAGCCTGGAATATGAACATGATGTGGTAAGTGCGCGTCATCGCGCGCGTCACCTTGCCGCCTTGCTGGGTTTTGAAAATCAGGAGCAGATACGAATCGCCACCGCCGTTTCGGAAATTGCGCGGAATGCCTTTCGGTATGCGCGACAGGGCAAGGTCGAGTTCCGGGTGGAAGAAGAACCGGAAAGGCTTCTCCTGATCGCGATCGAAGATCGAGGGCCGGGAATAAAGGAGCTGAAAACTATTTTGGGTGGCGGTTATGTATCCGCGACCGGCATGGGCATGGGTCTGATCGGCGCCAAGCGCCTGATGGACCATTTCAAGGTGGAAACCCGGGAAGGGCATGGGACGAAAGTTGTACTGGGAAAGAAATTGCCGCGCCGCGGCCCGCGGATCACGGCAGCGAACCTACGCCAGATTACGGCTGAGCTGGCCAAGGTAGAGCCTGACACCCCCTTCCAGCAGCTTCAGGTCCAGAACCGGGACCTGATGCGGACCATGGAAGAGTTGGAGGCCCGTCAGATCGAGTTGGCGCGTCTCAACCGCGAGCTCGATGAAACCAACCGGGGCGTGGTCGCTCTTTATGCCGAAATCAATGACAAGGCGGATTATCTGCAGCGCGCTTCGGAGCTGAAGAGCCGCTTTCTCTCCAACATGAGCCATGAGTTCCGGACGCCATTGAATTCGATCCTGGCGCTTACGCGCATCCTGCTCGACCGCCTGGATGGCGAGCTGACATCAGAGCAGGAAAAGCAGGTGAGTTTTATCCGCCGCTCGGCTGAGCAGCTCTCCGAGTTGGTGAACGATCTTTTGGACCTGGCCAAGGTTGAGGCTGGCAAAATCACAGTGCGGCCCGCGGAATTCGATGTGAATACTTTGTTCGGCACGCTTCGTGGTGTGCTGCGTCCACTGCTGGTCAGCAACACGGTCGCGCTGGTATTCGAGGAGCCGGAGAATATTCCGCCGCTCAATACCGACGATGGAAAGATTTCGCAGATCCTGCGTAATTTCGTCTCTAACGCCTTGAAGTTTACCGAGCGCGGTGAAGTGCGCGTTGCCGCTAAACTGCTGAAGAACGATTGCGTCGAGTTTTCCGTCACCGACACCGGCATCGGTATTGCTCCGCAGGACCAGGAGCGCATCTTCGAGGAATTCGCCCAGATTGAGAGCCCCATACAGAAAAAGGTAAGAGGAACGGGCCTGGGCCTGCCGCTTTCGCGTAAATTGGCGGAGCTGCTGGGAGGTCATGTAACACTCGAAAGCACTCCGGGCCTGGGCTCATCCTTTCGCGTCTCCATCCCCCGCATCTATTCTGAAAGGCGGGTGGAATTCAGAGGAGAAGGCCAAAAGGCGCAGCGCGCCCTGCTCATTGATGACGACGAGGTTGCGCGCTATATCCTGAAAGGGCTGCTGACACATACCGGCATGGAGATCATCGAGAGCAGCGAGGCGGAAGATGGCATCAAACGAGCAAGGGAGGAGCGCCCGGACGTGATTTTCCTGGATTTGAACATGCCGGGCATCAACGGCTTTGAAGCATTGGAGTTGCTCTCTTCCTATCCGGAGACAGCGAACATTCCGGTCATCATCAATACCTCCAAGATATTGGAGCAGCGGGAAATAGAGAAACTGGTGAAGGCCAAGGCCGTCCTGCCCAAGGACAATGCTTCACGGGAGCTTGGCATCCAACGCCTGCGCGAGGCGCTCACCAAGGCAGGGCTGAACCTGATCAAGGAAGCCCAGCATGTCTGATGTGCGGCCCATTACAATCCTCAATATTGATGATAATGAGGCGCGGCGCTATGTCATAAACCGGGTCCTGCAGGGGGCCGGATATAAATGGCTGGAAGCCGATTCAGGGTCGGAAGGGCTGGAGATTGCGCAACAGCGTCCTGACGCCATCATTCTTGATGTCCGTCTCCCCGATATTCATGGTTTCGAGGTGGCGCGCCGGCTCAAGGCCGACCCCCTGACTGCCAGGATCCCCATTCTGCAAATCTCGGCAAGCGCGATAGGAGCGCAGGACCGCGTGCGCGGACTGGAATTGGGCGCGGACGCCTATCTTACGGAGCCATTCGAGCCGATCGAGCTTGTCGCCACGCTGCGTTCGCTGCTGCGCATGCGGGCCGCTGAACAGGAATTGCAGGCGAGCCGCGAAAAATTAGAGTTGGCGCAACGGGCGGGAAGCATTGGGACCTTCGAGTACAACGTTCAAAGCGGAGAAGTAACCTGGTCAAAAGAGTTGGAAACGTTGTTCGGATTGGAGCCCGGCGGCCTGGGACGAACGTATCAGGCGTGGGCGGAGCGGATCCATCCGCTGGACCGCAAGTTGACGGAAGAGGCGGTGCAAAGGGCGGTCCAGAGCGGAGATGCATTCAATGCTGAATTTCGCGTGGTCTGGCCAGATGGTTCGGTGCGCTGGCTGGCGG
>CAYTQA010000003.1:0-24378 GCA_964439495.1 uncultured Terriglobales bacterium
TTATTCAGGTTGGGCTGCTGGCCTTGTTATTTCTGTTCGTTAAGACGTTTGCGATCCCCTGGAGACATTACCTGATGGGAATCATGTTGGGCTGCGCTTTCCTGGGAAGTGTGGACCTGATTACATGGCTGGTCCGGGTGCATTGGGGCGAGGGGATTGCCGATATTACGAACTGGTTGGTAGGAATCACCCAAAACTGTGTGACCTTCGTCTGGATTTCTTATTTTGTTTTGCCTCGAAAGCAGCCGGTTTCAGTCCGCGCAGTGCCTGTAAGCCCGTTGCGGGAGTGGAATGATTCTCTTCGCGAGATACTTGCCATGAGGGGGATCTAAACCGATGACGCCCGCCTGGATCGTGCTGATAATTATGATTGTTGTGGGCGGGCTGCTTTTAGTTGCCGCTCTCCGGAGACGTTTCAGCCATAAGAGTCTGGAGGAGCTTGAGCGTTGTTTGACTCCGGTCGATGTTGCTGCCCTGGCGAACCTGCTGCAAGCGCGGGAAGATCTGTTCCTGCGCCAGAATCTCCGCTCGAAAGAGTACAAATTCATCAAACGGCAACGCATACGCGCGGCCCAGGAATACCTGGACAAGATCTCCAGAAACGCATCCATCTTAAGCAAAATTGCCGTGCTGGCCCTCGATTCCGCCGATCCCCAAATCCATGAAACCGCGCTGAGCCTCTCCAGGGATGCGGTTGAAGTGCGGCAATATGCGGTCCTGATGCGCGTCAGGCTGGGAATACAGTGGCTCTATCCGGAGATGGGCACGGCCAGCTTTAAAGTGCGGGAAAGATACGCGGCTTTGACCGAGCATGCCTCCTGGCTCTATCGGCTCCAATTTCCCGAGAGTTCGACCCGCATTGCAGTGGCCTTATGCGGTTAATGTCCCACACACTGAAAAGGGAAACATCGATGATGCTTCCCTTTTTGTTTGCATAATTGAGGGTCCATTTACAGTTTCAATGTCCTCAGGCGCAGTGAATTGGTAATCACCGAGACGGAGCTGAAGCTCATGGCTGCGGCGGCAATCATCGGGCTTAGCAGAATGCCAAAGAACGGATACAAAATTCCCGCCGCAACCGGCACTCCCAGCAGGTTGTAGAAGAAGGCCCAGACCAGGTTCTGGCGAATGTTCCGCATGGTGGCCCGGCTGAGCTTGATGGCGCGCACAATCCCGCGCAGGTCGCCCTTAAGCAACGTCACATCGGCGCTCTCAATGGCCACATCCGTGCCCGTGCCCATGGCGATCCCTATGTCCGCTTGCGCCAGCGCGGGAGCGTCATTGATGCCGTCCCCTGCCATGGCCACGTGCAGCCCCCTGGACTGCATCTCCTGGACCACCTGGGCCTTGTTCTGCGGCAGCACCTCGGCCTGGAAATTGTCAATCCCAAGCTGGCGGGCAATGGCGGCCGCCGTGGTCTTGTTGTCGCCTGTCAGCATCACGATGCGGATGCCAAGCTGGTGCAGGGAGCGAATGGCCTCCTGTGCCGACTCTTTGATGGGATCGGCCACCCCAATCAGTCCCGCTGGGCGCTTGTCCAGGGCCACAAAGAGGATGGTATGGCCGTTCCGGCGAAGATCTTCGGCCCTGGCTTCCAACGGGGCAATCTCCACGCCAAGCTCCCGCATAAATGCCGGATTTCCAATCGAGACACTGTGGCCTTCCACCTGGCCGGTGACTCCGCGTCCAGTGACAGAGTTAAACTGGGTGGCATTTGGGATGGCGATCCCGCGCCTCTCGGCCCCTCGAACGATCGCTGCCCCCAGCGGGTGTTCGCTGGCGCGTTCGATGCTGGCGGCATAGGCAAGCAGTTGCGATTCGCTGGTGCCCTCGGCGGGCAGCACCGAGCTGAGCGTTGGGTGTCCTTCCGTCAGCGTCCCTGTCTTGTCCAGGACAAGCGTGTCGATTTTTTCCATCAGCTCGAGGGCCTCGGCATTCTTTACCAGTACGCCATGCGTCGCTCCTTTCCCCGTGCTCACCATGATGGACATAGGGGTAGCCAACCCCAGCGCGCAAGGGCAGGCGATAATCAGCACCGCGATGGCATTTACCAGGGCGTATGCCAGATGAGGTTGCGGCCCCCAGATTGCCCACACGGCAAACGAGCATAGGGCAACCGCGATTACCGCGGGCACGAAATAGCCTGCTACTTTGTCGGCCAAATGCTGGATCGGCGCCCGGCTGCGTTGCGCCTCCGCAACCATCTTCACGATCTGCGAAAGAAGGGTCTCGGATCCCACCCGCTCCGCTCGCATGAGCAGCGAGCCCGCGCCATTGATGGTGGCCCCTGTCACCTGGGTCCCGGCTATCTTTTCGACCGGAATGGACTCCCCGGTAATCATGGACTCGTCCACGGAGCTGGCGCCTTCGAGCACTATGCCATCCACCGGGACCTTCTCGCCGGGACGGACGCGCAGCTTGTCTCCTGCGTGCACCTGGTCGAGCGATACATCCACTTCGCTGCCGTCCTCGCGCACCAGACGGGCCGTTTTCGGGGAAAGCCCCAGAAGCGCCTTAATCGCGCTCCCGGTCTGGCTGCGGGCGCGAAGCTCCATCACCTGCCCCAGCAGCACCAGGGTAACGATGGTTGCCGCTACCTCGAAATAGACCAGCGGCTCTCCATTCGCGCCTTTGAACGAAGCCGGAATCAGCGATGGCATCATCACGGCAAAGACGCTGTACAGGTACGAGATGCCGCACCCGATCCCGATCAGCGTGAACATATTCAGGCTCTTGTTCACAAAAGAGGCCCACATCCGCTCAAAAAATGGCCAGCCTCCCCAGAGAACAACCGGGGTCGCCACCAGAAGTTCTGTCCAGGTAAGCGCCCGCGCCGAGGTCGCGTGGAGCATGAACCGTTGAAGAAAGGGGACCATGCTCAGCAGAAGCAGGGGAAGGGTCAATGCCGCGCTTACCCAGAATCGAGTTCGCATGGAGCGAAGCTCGGCATTCTCGCCTTCATCGGCCATGACCGTTCGAGGTTCGAGCGCCATCCCGCAGATAGGGCAATTCCCTGGCTGATCGCGCACAATCTCCGGATGCATCGGGCATGTGTATTCCACCTTGGGCGCCGATGGAAACGCCGGCTCAAGCGCCATTCCGCATTTCGGGCATGCCCCTGGTTTGTTGGAATGGACCTCGGGATCCATGGGACAGATGTAGCTGGCCGCGGGAACTGGGGCAGTGGACCGCGCCGGAGCAGGAGCAGGATTGGCGGTCGCGCTCTTAAGCAGATATCGGTCGGGGTCTTGCTCGAATTTTTGTTGGCAGCCGGAAGAACAGAAATAATAAGTTTGGTTTTTGTGCCTGGTACTGAATTTCGCTGAGGCAGGATCTACCTTCATGCCGCATACCGGGTCGATTGCGCTTTGTGCAATCGCGGCTGCATCGCCGGCCCCATCATGGGAGCTGCTGGAGACCGCGCCTTGTGGAGCTCCAAGATATTGCTCTGGGTTTTGTTCGAATTTCTTCTGGCATCCGGCGCAGCAAAAGTAATATTTCTTGCCCTGATGCTGGGCGCTGAAGCGCGCGGTCGCCGGATCCACATTCATGTGGCATACCGGATCTTTGCTTAGAGTGTTTAATATCTTTAAATCCATTGCTTTCCTCGTTATCTCGCGTGTCTGTAGAAGAGCTCGGTCAGCTCTTCGTAGGTGCGTTCCGCCTTTTTTTCGTCTCCAGTGCGCAAGGCGTTGGTGGCGCAATGCTGGAGATGATTGCGCAATAAAATCCTCTCCGCCGAGCGGAGCGATTCATGCACCGCCGATATTTGCGTCAGAACGTCCGGACAATATCGTTCTTCCTCCACCATCTTCTGCACGCCGCGAATCTGTCCTTCGATGCGCCGCAGCCGCAGAAGCAGGTCCTGCTTGGGGCCGGCCGCGAGGTGGTCCGAGCGTCTGGGTTCCGTTGTTTTCGCTTTATGACTCGAATGCATGGCCTTAGTATACCCCCATGGGGTATATGATGTCGCCAGACGATCTGAAGCTTCATCAATTTCACACCTTTTTCGGGGGCCACCCACTCCCGGCAGGCTCTGCTAAATTAGCGAAGTATCCGAATTTAAAGGATTTTCAGGGGACCAACCCGCATGATCGATGTCGGACTTGTTGGATTTGGCATGGCCGGGCGCACATTTCATGCTCCCGTGATTCGTTCCGTGAGTGGTCTTCGCCTGGCTGCGATCCTCCAGCGCAGCGGCGGGGAGGCGAAAGAGATTTACAAGGACGTCCAGCTGGTCCGCACGATGGAGGAGATGCTTTCGCTCCAGCAGATCAGGTTGATCGTGATCGCAACCCCCAATTCGTCGCATTACGAGTTGGCGCGCCAGTGCCTGCGGGCGGGGAAAGACGTGGTCATCGACAAGCCGTTTGCGATCACCTGGCGGGAGGCCGCGGACCTGGTGGAGCTTGCGAAGACTGCCGGGCGGTTACTTTCCGTGTATCAGAACCGCCGCTGGGACGGAGATTTTCTTACTGTGCAGCGCCTGCTGAAGGATGGCTCGCTGGGACGCCTTGTGCTTTATGAATCCCACTTCGACCGCTTTCGCCCGCAGCTACGTCCCAACGCCTGGCGCGAGCGCGCGGAGCCCGGAGGCGGAATGCTCTTTGATCTCGCTCCACACCTGATCGACCAGGCCCTGCTGCTCTTTGGCGCGCCGGAGGCGATTACCGCCGAGGTTCGCATGGAGCGCGAGGGAGCGCTCGTCGATGATGCTTTCGATATCGTGCTGCATTACCCCAAGCTGCGCGCATGGTTGCGTTCGACCATGCTTTCCGCCGCTCCGGGTCTTCGCTTTCTGCTTCACGGCACGAGGGGTTCTTACGCCAAATATGGAATGGACCCCCAGGAAGACGCCTTGAAACGCGGGGAATTGCCCCAGGGGGCCGCATGGGGCAGGGAGCCGGAAGAGCGATGGGGAACGCTTTCGATCGAAACCGGTGGTAGCATCGCATCGCAGGCTGTTCCCACCGAGGCTGGAGATTATCGCCGCTATTACGAGAACATTCGGGACGCAATCGAAGGGCAGGCGCCTCTGGCAGTTACTCCACAGCAGGCGCTGAACGTGATGCGCGCGCTTGAACTGGCGCGGGAGAGCAGCCAGCGTGGTTGCACCTTGCCTTGGCCCGCCGCGTAAACCTCGAGCACGAATGGTTACAACAGCTTCTGAAGATTGTTATAGCTGATGCGAAGGCTTTCAATCGGGGGAAGGGTGGTAAAGTCCTGCTCCACGAATAAATACTCCACATTATTTTTCTGGGCAGCTTTGAGAATGTCCTTCCAATCGATGCTCCCGGTGCCTACCTCGGTGAAGTGCCCAGCCGCGGCATTTAATTGTTGCGAGGGAGGGAAGCCAGGCTTGCGGTCCTTGAGATGAAGCAGCCGGATGCGATCGCCATGCTCCTGAAGCATCTTGAGGGGATCTCTGCCGGCCTGCGTGATCCAATAGCAGTCCATCTCCAGCGACACAAGTTTCGGATCGGTGTTGGCCATGAGCGTATCGAAGCCGGTGGTATTGCCGAATTTGCGGAACTCGTAATTGTGGTTATGAAAGCCAAAGCGCATGCCCCTGCCGCGCACCTGCTCGCCCCAGCGATTGAACTGCTCCGCCGCCTGCTTGAATCCGTCCAGCGTATTCCACATGCTGTTCGGCAGCATGGGACAGACCACGTATTTCAGCCCCAGCGCCTGGGCGTAGTCCAGCTTATCGGGAAGCCCTTCGTAGTTGAAGTGTCCGCTGGGGGCGGTCAACCCCTGGTCGGCGATCATCCGGCGCAGCTCCGCTGCCGGATGCGTATAGACGTTCCAGTAGAGTTCGACTTCCTTATATCCGATCTGGCGGATGGCCTTCAAAACCGCAGGCAGGTCCCGCTCCGCCTGATCACGGACGGTATAAAGCTGCACGCCCAGAGGGCGGGATGAGGTTGAGCCAAAAAGCTTGTTTGTGGCAAGAGATCCTAAACCTGCAATGGACAACTGAAGGAAGTTGCGGCGGCTGATCATAAGCAAATGAGCATAGCCGTTGGGACGGGGAATTTGCAACCGTGCTCTCTTGCCGTTTGTTATTCCCCTTCTGGGGCCTCTTGAGCGGCGATCTTTGGCGCAACCTGGTCCATCATATTAGGGGCAAGCTCTTTGAAGGCCATTTCCACGAACGACGAGGCGACGCGCGGAAGGCTGCGGTCTTTTCTGTAGACCAGCCCCAGCTCCCGGCACAAATCCAATCCTTCCACTTGCAGCAGCTTTACTTCGCCGCGGCGCACATTCTCCCGCGCGAAGCTCGAGCTGATCAAAGAGACGCCGAAACCCGCCGCCACGAAGCGTTTGATCATGACCACGCTGGTAAGTTCCATGGTGATGTTGAGGTGCTCGCGATAGGGTCGCAGGCTTTTTTCCAGCAGCTTTCGAATGGAGCCGGTTTTAGGAATCACGATCGGCTGCTCAGCCAATTCCTTCAAGGTCACGGAGCGTTGACTGAAGAGTGGGCTGCCCTTTCCTACCATGAGAAGAATGCGGTCACGGAAGACCGGCAGTACCTCCAGGCTGGGAGATTTGACCGGCAGGGTCATGACTCCAATATCGATTGCGCCATCCTCAATTTTCTCCGCGACTTTATGCGTGAAATTGCGGTACACGCTGATTCGTACCTTGGGGAATGCGCGATGGTACTTGGCGAACACCTTGGGAAGCACATAGAGAAAAGTGCCTTCGTTGGCCCCGATGGAGAGCGTGCCGGCCGGGACCCCATTCCGGTTCGAAATAGCGCGCAGCGAATTGCTGCGCAATGCCAGCAGTTGACGAGCATAGTCCAGGATGAGCTCGCCTTCCGGGGTGAGCCGCACCGATTTGGCGCTGCGGTCGAACAGCCTGTGGCCGTACTCCTGCTCCAGTTGGCGGATCTGGGCGCTTACCGCCGGCTGGGAGCGCAGGACCTTTTCCGCAGCCCGGGAAAAGCTGCCTAATTTGGCAACTTCCAGGAACGTATTGAGCTGGTCAAAATCCATGGGTATGTCCCTATGATATGAGGTTTGCGGGCTGTTTTATACATCAATGATTCTTATGAAGCTGATTGAAAATTTTAAGCCCTGGTATTCACCCGCCCTTGCGCCCCGGTCCCTTAAGACGAAGCGGACAATTCGGAGTATGATTCTCCAACAGCGCCGTTCATTTCTCCTGGTTGGTAAGGACGGCTTGCAAGGTATGGCATGAGACTGATCGTTCACTGGTTATTAAGCGGGTTGAGCCTGATCATCGTCTCCCGGCTGGTCCCGGGATTCGAAGTCAGAAGCCTGGGCGCGGCGCTTGTGGCCGCCGCCGTGATCGGCTTGATCAACTCCACCCTGGGGCTGCTGTTGAAGCTCCTGACATTTCCGTTCATCGTGCTTACCTTGGGATTTTTCTGGTTTGTAATCAACGCGCTCATGCTGCTCTTCGCCGCGCATGTCGTTCCCGGATTTTATGTGCACGGCTTCGGCCCGGCCTTTGTGGGAGCGATCGTGCTCAGCCTGCTTAATATGTTGTTGCGCTGGATTTTTGAGCCCCGGCGGGAGTACGAGCCATAAGCGGTTTCTGAAAGGTTAAGCCGCCTTTATCTCGTTCACGCGATCGTGCGGCGCGGACATCTTTTCCTCTACTTCTTTTTCCACCCCTTTTATCTCCACCCGCTCGCGCTTGATGTCCAGGCGGAGCCGTCCGAAGGCGCTCATGTACACGTTCGCAACCCAGACCACCGCAAATGCGGCGAGGATGTACCCGCGCCAGTCATTCAAGAGAAGCTTGAAATGGGTAAGGAAGAGGAAGAAAACGGTTACATAATGGCTGAAGCAATATTCACAGGTGAACAGGTAGAAGAACTTGCGCTGAACGAGGCGCTTGCAAGTCTCGCTTTTCCTGGCGCAAAACTCGCGCGGCTCGCGAAAGACTTCTTCATGCGTCACCGTCCAGGCAATAGATGCCACCGGTATCGCGAGGATGAAGACCACCGCAATTTGAGTCGCCAGGCTAGCGGAAAAGGGCACGGTTATAAAGAAGCCAAGGCGGCGCCAGATGTTCCTTTGGGAAGAGATAGCTTGCGATGCCATGATACTTTGTTGGCTTGATTCTTTATTACATCACCGATCGCCATCAGGCTGGATTCAATGTGGAGCGCGGCGTGAAGGCGCTCCTGTCTCAGATAAAATCGGCGGCCCACAGTGGGGTGCATTTTATCCAGGTGCGCGAAAAAGACCTTTCCGCCTCCGAATTGGAGAAGCTGGTGCGCGAGGCTGGGCAGATCATTCGAGAGCACGGTCCGCAGCCGGGCCGCGCGCGGCTGTTGGTGAATTCACGCACCGACATCGCCATTGCCGCCGGGGCCGACGGAGTGCATCTGCGCTCCGATGATGTGCCGGCCAGCGAAGCGCGGACCATGCTTATGAAAGCGGGCGTTGCCAGGCCGATTGTCTCCGTCTCCTGCCACGCCATCGAGGAAGTTGCCGCGGCGGAGGCCCATGGCGCCGATTTCGCGGTCTATGGCCCGGTATTCGGGAAGGGGACCCAGGCGGGGGTAGGAGTCGAAAGTTTACGCGCGGCATGCAATCGGAGCCACTCCGCGAACCCTAAAATGCCGGTCCTTGCCCTGGGCGGAATTACGCTTCAGAATGCCCGGCAATGCATTGCGGCCGGGGCCGCGGGTATCGCGGCAATCAGATTATTTCAGCAGAAAAATGTGCAGGAAGTGGTTTCGGCGCTGCGCCAGATTGCTACGCGAGAAGAGAGGTAAGTTTAAGGAATGCGGGAGAGCTGCTTCGCTCAAGCTGCTTGCAGGCCATGAATGAAAGCCTCACGGCCTGGTCTTCGCGATCTCAGGCCCCTCGACGAGTTCTCGTTGTTCTTCCCCTGCCTTCTTTCCCTGCTCTTCTTTGCCTTCACGCTTCGCCTGCCCGCCGGGAGGATGCAGGTGATACCTGTTTAACCCCTCGGTCAATATCTGGAAGCCTTCTTCCGGCGTATCCACGAATGAAAAGAGGTTTCGGTCCTCGGGAGAGATGGTCCCGGCATCGACCAGGGCATCGAGATTCAGGATCTTGCTCCAATATTCGCGGCCGTAAATGACCACGATGATCTTCTTGGCGAGTTTTTCAGTCTGCGCCAGGGTAAGGATCTCGAACAGCTCGTCCAGCGTCCCAAAACCGCCAGGGAAAATTACCAGTCCCTTCGCCAGATAGGCGAACCAGTACTTTCGCATGAAAAAGTAGTGAAACTCGAAATTCAACTCCGGGGTGATATAGCGGTTCGGAAATTGCTCAAAAGGCAGATTGATGTTGAGTCCAATGGTTTTTCCGCCGGCCTCGCTGGCGCCTAAGTTGGCCGCTTCCATGATGCCGGGACCGCCTCCGGAAGTGACCACAAAACGGTGCCGCTTATACGGCAGCTTGGACGACCATTTCGTAAGCATATAGGCCAGCTTGCGCGCATCTTCGTAGTATCGCGCCATGTCCACCGCAGCCCGGGCGCGCTTGAGCTTCAGCGAACTTTCCTTCCCTTCAAGGGCGCCGGCCAGGGTCGCCGGCTGCTCATACTCGGGAGCAGGATGGGCGGAGCCAGGCTTCTCCAATAGCTGAAGGGCATTTTGCGCGGTGGATAGGTTGGCGAAACGCGCCGAACCAAAAAAGACGACGGTGTCCTGGATCTTTTCCCGCCGGAAGCGGGCCATGGGCTCAAGATATTCGGCGAGGATGCGCAGCACGCGCCCGTCAGGACTGTTTACAAACTCCAGATTTTCATAAGCTAAAGGCGCTTTTTCTAAGATAGGTTTATCCATTCAAAGTTCCCGGGAAAACAGAGAAAATCAGCATATCACTTCGTAAGACTGGCGGTTCTGAATCGAAATATCCGGCATTCTCCGAAAGCTCGGTTGCTACTTCTCTAAACTGCCTGAGAGGTTTCGGTCTTTGTAATGAACGGCTTCCCAGATACCGATCCATACATCCAAGATGCCGATACCGGAGACGATGCCGCGAACAAAGCCAAGGCGGAGGAAAGATTTTAGGTTAGGAAAATTAATCAGCAGCCCATTATCGTTCCATGCGGATGTCCAGGGAACTGCCACTAACACCAACCCGATCTCGATGCAGAGCAGAACAAAGATGACTAGGAAAATTCGCTGCATCCAGAGGGGCAGACCTTCCGATGTAGGACGTATGGATTGCGATTGGGGCGTGAGAGAAGGCGTGATTGCGGGCGAGACGCTTCCCGAAAGCGGAGAGGCCGGCTTCATGGTTCCAGCTCCATTCCCATTGGATGCGGAACGTTGCTCCGCTGTTCCCGCGGGAATGTGGACGGCCTTGTCTTTGGGAATGTCCATCTGGAGTAATTGTACAGGTTTATGCGCGAAGGCCCTTGATCCGCTCGGCCACGTCTCTGTAATCGATGTTGGAGCCGTAAACTTCCATCAAATCCTTCAAAGCTGCCTTGCGGTTTCCGGCGGCTTCATGGGCGGAAGCCAGATCGTAATAGACGGCGAGCCGGCTCTCTTCGCCAATCCCATGTATAGTCAGCGCGCTTTCATACCAGCGGACGGCCGCTTGCGGCGCTCCTTTTTCCATCAGACAGTGCGCCAGCCAGGTATAGGCTTGCAGGGCCTGCGGGAAGGTATGTCCCTGGCTCACGGCATGGCAAACCTTCTGCAACTCACCGATGGCTTCATCCAGCAAGCCCATCTCCTTGAAGGCGACTCCAAGGTTGTAATGTGTCTCCGGATCTTCGGTGCTTGCCCCCTCCTCTTCCACTTCATCTTTGAATTCCTTGAAAAGGTCTGAGAGGACGGAAAGGGTATCTGTATCGTTTAACGGGGCAGGCTTGCTGGGCGATGCAGCTGCAACTCGGGTTTGCTCCACGCGAGCGGGGGGACGCGGAGGGGCGACGGAAGCAGGGGCTGCGGCAGCCACATGAGGTTCTCCGAATTCGCCTTCCAAGGCATTTTCCAGGTCCAGGACCAGGTCTCCCAGCGGATTGGAAGTGGCAGGCTCGGCAGGTTTCGAGAGCGGCGCGGGAGCAACTGGAGCTGCAGCCTGAAACACCTGGGGCGGAGCAACCGGAGGAGGCGCAGGGAGAGGCGCAGGAGCAATCTCAAATACCTGAGAGAAGTCGGAATCAAGATCCAGGATGGGTTGTTCTTCGCGATATGTCCCCACATTGCCTGGAGTCGGCGGCGCGGTTTGCTGGGGATTGAAGGCGGGCGTGCTTGCCGAGGCCGCAGCCGCCATGTTGCTCTTTGCGGCTGTAGCAGAATTCAGGGCTGAGCGGAGTTCCTGTATTACGGGATGTCCGGCGGCCAGGGAGTTCAGGCGCGCAATGGCCTCCTGTGCTTCTGAGACCATTGCCTGGTCGATATAGAAGCGTGCCTCCGCGACCGTCTCCTCGAATGCCTGATTGACGTTGGGCATCGGCGGCTGCATGTGGGCGGTTGCAGCCTCAGCCGGTTGTGCCGGTGATCCCTCCACCACCAGCATGTCTTCCCATTCTCCGGAAAGATCGATTTCGTGCGTGGTTTCCGGCGCCCCCGCCTGCACCACCGCTGCCGGTGGAGCCGTCGGGGTCACGGAGAATTCCTGCGCCTGGGGCACCGGGGGCGCGGCTTCCAGCGGCATTGCCACCGGTGGGGCCTGTTGTATTGGGGCAATCTCGTCCGGTTCCGCTTTGGCCGCAGGCACATTTTCAAAGGAAAATTCGGCGATGGAAGAGGCGGTGAACGTGGGCGCGGCAGTTTCCCGGGCCTTTACCTCTACCTCCACTCCCGGAGTGGAAATACTGGCCAGCGGAGGCGCCATGGCAGGTTGCTCACCGGCCATATCTTCATATTTCGAGGCCATTGCAGCGTACTGGTCGGCATCGGCCTGAAAGCCCGCATGGGCATAGAGCCGGCTCAGGAGCTTGCAGCTATTGGCTGCATCCTGGAATCGTCCACTGTGCACATAAAGCGTGGCCAGTTGCTGATGAAGCTGCGGATCCTGCGGGGCCACCGGAAGCGCGGCTTCCAGTGGGGCAATGGCTTTCTCGTGGAGGTTATAAGAGGTGAAAAGCTCCGAGTCGGTGAGCGCGGCGCGCACCGTCTCCGCGATTTCCGCGGGATAATTCGTCTCGATTACAGGGGCGGAATGCTGGAGCTCCTCGACCATGAAGGCCTGGGATTTTTGTTCTACGGTAAGCTCCCGCGCAATAGGCTCCGTCCCCATGCGCGCGCTAAGTTGCTTCAGGCTCTGCTCATGTTGCGAATTTTCGGGCTCAAGGTTGATCAGTTCCTGGTAGAGCGCAGTCGCTTTTTCCAGGTTCCCGGCCTGCACGTATGCCTGGGCCAACAGCTCCAGCACCTCATTGATATAGGTATTCTCTCCCGCCTTGCGGAAAAGATTGAGCGCCCGTTCCAGGGCGGCGGGATCTCCCTTGCCCCGGCCCAGATTGTTGTGCAGCGATTGAAGAATTTCCTGAGGATTGCTGGCGAACAGTTGGTCTGAATACAGCTCGTATAACTGGAGCGCATCCTGAAATCGGCCCGCATGGAAAAGGGCCTCAGTGTAGGGCTTGATTCCGCCAATGTCATTGTGGAGGTTGAGCAGCTTGGAAACAATCTGCTCGGCGTCACCCAGGCGTCCGCTCTTGAGCATGGCCTGCAGCAATGTATTTAGGGCATCGGGACGGGAATCGATGTCGGGAATCTTCGCCAGACTGTCAATGGTCTTTTCAGGGTCGCCGGATTCACCGGCGATCTGCGCGCGAAGGACCAACGCGGGCATGAAATTGGCGTCGATCTTCAGCACCCTGTCCAACGCCTGATTGGCTTCCTGCAGAGAGGCCTTTGCGTAAAGCGCCTGCGCCGCCTGCATGAAGATGTCCTTGGCATCCGTCTGGTTCCCCAGCTTTATATAAAGGTCAGCAAGACGGGTCTGCATGCTGGTGTTCTCAGGATCGAGTTCCAGCAATTTTTTGAAAATACCGGCCGCCTCGGAGTGGTTACCGCCCTTCATGTACTGGTCCGCAAGGACCACATATTGCGCGCGGGCGTCGGAATAGAGACCTTGCTGGGAATACAGGTCGGCAAGCCGGAGCAGGGCGTCAATATTATGGGGGCTCAGCTTAGTGAGCTTTTTGTACATGGCGATGGCTTTGACGGTAAAGCCCGCCGTGGCGTAGGCGTCGCCGATCTTCCGGAAGCAATTGACCGCTTCCACGCTCTTGCCGGAGCGGGAGTAGAGATCGCCGATGGTATTCAGGATGGTGAGGTCTTTGGGGTCGAGCTTGAGGACCTTTTCGTACTCGGCAATGGCGTTCTGCAGCTTGCCCTGTTGGACATACTTCTCAGCGGTGCTGAGGACCTTCGCCTTATTGACAAGACCAAGCGCCATAAACGAGGATATGCGGCGGTCCTGCCTGAATCTGGCACCAGACAGCGCTCCAAAAGCCTTCAGATTTTACTGAAGAGTAAACTTCTGGAGTCTTGGTGAAGCCAGGCAGAAGCGCTAAATGAGGTTAAACTAACACAGGATAGCAGCACTTCCAACGAATGCCGAGGTTACTAACGGGTAAATCTCTACTGATTAAGGTAGGTACCTTATTCAGCCGAGACCTCGGCCATCTGAGCCCCCCTGCGGGGCCTCCGGTTGGACTGCAGGATCTTCTTGCGAAGCCGCAGGGTCTTGGGGGTGACTTCCACAAACTCGTCGTCGGCGATAAATTCGATCGCCTGTTCCAGGTTCAGGGCCTTGAACGGGACCAGGCGGATCGCCTCATCCGCGGTGGAAGCCCGCATATTTGTGAGCTTCTTTTCGCGGACCACATTTACGTCCAGATCGACGTCCCTGGAATTTTCTCCCACGATCATGCCTTCGTAGACATCCGTATTGGGCCCGACAAATAACTCGCCACGCTCCTGAAGGTTGAAAAGAGCGTAGGCGGTGGCGACTCCCGTGCGGTCGGCAATCAGCGCTCCCGTAAGGCGGTGAGGGATCTCGCCCTGATACTCGATATACCCATCAAAAAGCGAATTCATGACGATGGTGCCGCGGGTATCCGTCAGCAGCTCGCTGCGCAAGCCGATCAGGCCGCGACTGGGTACGCGAAACTCCAGGCGCACGCGCCCATAGCCGTGATTATGCATCTTCGTCATCTCTCCCTTGCGGGGGCCGATCTTTTCGATTACCACTCCAACAAAGTTTTCCGGGATGTCGATGGTCAGGCGTTCGACCGGCTCCATCAACTTCCCATCAATGCGCTTGGTCACGATCTCCGGCTTGCCGACCATCAGCTCGTATCCTTCACGCCGCATCATCTCAATCAGGATCGATAATTGAAGCTCTCCGCGGCCCATCACCTTGAAGGTATCTGTGTTCGCGGTCTCCTCCACCTTCAGCGCGACATTGGTCAGCAGCTCTTTTTGCAGGCGCTCGCGCAGATTGCGCGAGGTAACATACTGGCCCTCCCGGCCCGCGAATGGGGAGGTATTGACGGTAAACTGCATCGCAATCGTCGGCTCATCGATGACGATTGCGGGCAGTGGGGCTGGAGTCTCGGGATTTGTGATCGTCTCTCCAATCGTGATCCCCTCCACGCCCGCCACGGCGATAATGTCGCCCACCTCCGTCTGTTCGGTGTCAGTCCGCTTCAATCCCTTGAAAGAGAAAAGCTTTGTGATCTTGGTTTTTTCCATGGCGCCGTTTCTTTTGGCAATCACCACCTCCTGCCCGGTGCGCAGCGTCCCATTGAAGACGCGCGCGATTGCCAGGCGGCCTAGGTAGTCGCTGTAATCGAGGTTCGCGACCTGGATCTGGAGTATGGCCGAGGCGTCCCCCACCGGAGGTGGAATAGTCTTCAGGATCGCTTCAAACAACGGATGGAGATCTTCTCCTGCGACCCTGGCATCCGTGGACGCGGTCCCCGCTTTTGCATTGGTGTAAAGGACAGGGAAGTCGAGCTGATCTTCCCGGGCGTCGAGATCGATGAAAAGATCGTAGACCTCATTGAGTACCTCCTGGGCGCGGGCGTCCGGGCGGTCAATTTTATTTATCACCAGAATCGGAGGCAGATTGGCCTCCAGTGCCTTGCTGAGCACATAGCGGGTCTGGGGCAGGGGCCCTTCGCTGGCGTCCACCAGAAGCATGACTCCATCCACCATCTTCAGCGCGCGTTCTACTTCGCCCCCGAAATCGGAGTGACCTGGGGTATCCACGATGTTGATCTTGATATCGTGATAAAAGACTGCGGTGTTTTTAGCGAGAATGGTGATGCCGCGTTCCCGTTCCAGTTCGTTCGAGTCCATGACGCGGTCGACGACCGCCTCGTTCGGGCGGAAGGTGCCGCTCTGCCTGAGCATGGCGTCCACCAGCGTGGTTTTGCCGTGGTCTACGTGGGCGATAATGGCGATATTGCGAATACTATTATTCAAAAAGCATCCTGGTCTGTGACTTTGATTTACGTTGAGGGATAAGCTTAAAAGCCCCGTGTGCAAAGCTTGGCCGCTATCGCCCTAATATGATTGTAATTTAGGCGGCGGAACTCGATGGCAATTCATTCGCTGAAGCGCAGCGTGGCACGTTCAATCATGCGCGAAATCCCCTATTTCCCCAGGCCTTGAAGGTACACCGTCGCGTTTTTACACGCTGTGCTCTCCTCCCGGATGCCTGTACAACTCGCAGACAAATTCCGAATGTCCTCTCTAAGTTTAGGTAAAATAACCAATTAGCTGCTGCCAGGCAGCTCTTCCAGCAGTTTGGCATAAAAGCTGCTTTGGTAATGGCGTAGTGAAACGGCCCTGAAATTCAGAATTAGAAATAACATCGCAGGGAAAAGTAAGGAGAATTTATGAAGAGGCTCTGGATTGCAGTAGCAGTCGCAGCGACGCTCAGTCTATGCGCGTCAGCACAATCTTCAGGCAATACGCAGGCATCGGGTTCGGTAAACACGGACACCTCGGTCTCCGCCAGTCAACAGGGAGCGCAGGTAAATTCCAATGCGTCGGTGGATGCGGGCGCGAATGCCTCGCATAACCGCCGCCATGGCGCTCAGACAGACGCCGGCGCTTCCACCGCGACCGCGGCCGGGAGCAAGGGAATCAGCTCCGCCAATCTAGCCAGTGGCGCCACCATCGCGGCCACGCTCAGCAAGCCCCTGGATGCAAAAAAGGCGAAGCAGGGAGATGAGGTGGTGGCCCGCGCCACGCAGAACGTGCTCTCGGAAGGAAATGTCGTAGTGCCGCGCGGCAGCAAACTGATTGGCCACGTTACCGAGGCCAAGGCCAGGAGCAAAGGCGAAGCGGAATCCACTTTAGGCATCGCCTTCGACAAGGCAGTTCTCAGAAACGGCCAGGAGGTCCCCTTGCAGGCTTCCATCCGGGCGATTTCGGCAGCGGCGGCGAACGTGGATGAAGATGCCATGAGTGGAGGGATGCAAAGCGCTGGCGCTGCCAACGCCGGAGGCGGAAGGGCCCACGGCGGAGTACTTGGCGGAGCGACGGGAACCATCGGCGCAGCTCCTGGACCGATCGGCAGCACGGCAGGCGGGGTGGCGAACTCAACCTTGAATTCCGCGGGACAGGTCGCATCCCCTGTTGCCGGCGGCGCAGGGATGATCACCTCCAGCAGCCAGGGTGTGATCGGTCTTCAGGGACTCACCCTTAACTCTCAGACAGGGGCCAGCGGTTCCCTCGTCACCTCGGCCACAAAAAACGTGCGGCTGGAAAGCGGCACACAATTGCTTTTGCAGGTCTCTAAATAGTTTTAATTTTGATTGGTTAAGCCGCGCCATGCACTGGTGCGGCTTTTCTTTTGGTTGGTGCCTCCCAGGCGGGGCCGGGACAGCATGCCGGGACGGGCATCTTTGCCGTACATTCTTCCATCCCAACTAATTCAGGGGTACTGGGGTGAGAAGACGAATGAGAAAGTTGCTTGGGAGTGTGACCATTGTCCTGCTGGCGGCAAGCCTTGCCTGTAACAGCCGGAAAGGAAACCAAGACCGCGCAGGACAGTCCTCGAAGGATGAGGCGGTAAATGGAAATACCAGCAACACTCCCGCGGGCGGGCGAAATACGAGTACCGGAAATCCCGCGGTAGACCGGACAAATACGCCCACCAATGCGCGTGCTGCCGGTAGCACTGGCGCCAGCCCCGGAAGCTCCGATAATGGAGCTACCCCGGCTGTGAATGACGTAACCAGGCCGCATCCTAAAAACTCAAGCCAGGAACAGGCCCCTTCTCAGCAAAAATAGGACGAATTGCCGCCTGGCAGCGCGAAAGCGAACGTCTCCTGCAAGCATTCCAACTGGAGTGTGTAGAATGCCTCATGCTTTCAATACGTGCGGCAACCCCCGCCGATGTTGATCTTATCCTCGCATTCATACGCGAGCTTGCGGAATACGAGCGCGAGCCCCAGGCAGCGGTGGCTACCGCGGAAGACATTCTTCGCGACGGCTTCTCTCCCGATCCAAAATTTCGAGTAGTAATCGCCGATTGGGAAGGCGTGGCCGCTGGCTTTGCGCTCTTCTTCTACAACTATTCCACCTGGCTCGGCAGGCCCGGCATTTATCTTGAAGACCTGTTTGTGCGCCCATCCTTTCGCGGCAAGGGAATTGGGAAGGCGTTGCTGGCGCACCTCGCCGAGATCGCGGTCCGCGAACATTGTTATGGAGTGCGCTGGCAAGTGCTTGACTGGAATACTCCTTCCATCCAGTTTTATGAGTCCATCGGCGCGAAGAAATTAGGCGAATGGCTCACCATGTGGATCAAAGGGGAAGAGTTGCGAAATCTTGCGAGAGGGTCCAAGCACTAATTGCAAGGTCGGTTACTCAGGCCGGAGACCCCGCATTTGTCCGCGATGAAGAGAATTCAGGCAACCCAAGGAAGTTTTTACATTGAGGTTGCCTTCCTTCTGTTCCCATGCATCCAAACAAGTAAGCTCGAATGTTTTCATCATGCCTTCAAAATTTTCAAATTGGGACACGGCTGTATCTCTAGCCTACGCAGCGGAGCAATTGGTATTGGCCGCGCAACTGCTTACCAGCGATATGGTCCCCATGCATAAGGCCGTGATCACGGCCTATGAGCGCTACGTTCCAGCGATTCTTGAACACAAGAAGTGGCTTCCCTTCGATGTCGCGGTGCAGTTGGACGAGGCATTTATGGACTACAGGTCTGCCCGCAACCGGAGCCTCGATCGCAGCCTTATTCAGCATCTCAGGTCCAGATTGCTGAGAGTGTTGGCGATAGTGGACCATTACCTGCATGATTTCAACCCGGAAATGCTGGCCGCGTAACTTATTCCTGCGCGTAAAATCAAACCTTCAGATCATGACGCAAAGTCCTGCGATTTCTTTGGGCCGCTCCAAATTGCGACTGGCAGGAGGTTTGCCGCGTCTAATCTTAAAAAGCGCCTGGAAATCGAACTGAAAATCTAAAGGTAGGCGAACCATTGTTTTCGATGAACACTTTTCGCGGTCCAATCATCTTTTTGTCTCTGCTTGGCTTGATCGCATTCCTCTCGTCTGCGGCGTCCGCGGCCGTACTTTTCGAGATCCGCAATTCGCGGTAAAAGTGACCCATGATATTCAATATGGGACCGGCGCCGTTCAATATGGCGCGGTGACCGAGCGTCCCCTGTTTCTCGATCTGTATCAACCTGAGTCCGGGCAGATGCCGCAGAAGCATCCAGCTATCATTGCCATCCACGGTGGCGGATTTATGGCCGGCGATAAAGCCGAGATGAGCGGCCTCTGCCATGAGATGGCGGCGCGAGGTTACGTATGTATCTCGATCAACTATCGATTGCTGGGGGACAACTCTCCAGGCGACGCGCCCGACCAATTCAGCGGCTCGATTTATGCCGCGGTCGCCGATGCGGCAGCAGCGGCGCGATGGCTGGAGCGCCACGCGGCCTCTTGCCGGATTGATACCAGCAAGATGGGGATTGCGGGCGCCTCCGCCGGCGCGGTCACCTCTATGGCGCTGGCTTATAATCCCGCCATTAAAAACTTAAAGCTGCGTGCGGTGGGGGACTTGTGGGGGACCATGGGGCCACGGGTGAATTGGATCCGCAAAGGCGGCCCTGCGATTTTTATTGTGCATGGCGCGAATGATCCGGTGATTAGCGTGGAGGACGCGAAACAGATCGCTGCCCGCGCTGAACGGGCCGGAATCCCTCATGAGGTCCATATCATTGAAGGGATGGGACACGGGGTCCCGCTTAACCTGGCGGTTGGAGGCGAAACCCTGGTGCAAAGGCTGGCGGCATTTTTCTATAAGCAGATGAACTTAAAATCCAGCGCCGCTACATCGCCATCCGCCAAAGGCCAGCATAGCGCGGAATAATGTTTATTCAGCCGACCAAAGTCCTTTTGAATGAAGCCGGCATACCGCTACTGTGTGATTTCGATAAGGACAATCGAGGCCCGCGCCGGAGCGGTCCGGGAGCACAATCCAGCTGACCCCATCCTTGACCAGTGGGGCCGCTTGCATATCGTTCTGCACTTGGTCGAGTCCTGCGGTAGCGTTGGTCTCTTCCCCCCAGGCGTCCGCGAGCGCGGGAAAGATTGCTGCCACGCCGCCATCCTTGCTGCGGTCCGCCAGCGAATTGCGTTCCGCATAGGCGCGGAACCCAAGATGGTCTTCGCCGGGCTGATTCATGTAGTCCGGGCTCAAAGCGAAAACCGCATCTTTGGGCGTATTCACCCGTATCCAATCGAAGGACTGTCGCCAGTCATTTTGAGAGTGCATCCAGGGCCATTCCACATGAGGGCTGGCGGGAAAGCTCTGCCGGTCCGCCATGAATATGATTGCGCAGACTACCCCCAGTAGCAGCGCGAAGCGGAACGGCCTGCGCTCGCATAACCGTTGTACAGCGATGTTTACCGGCACCAGTAAAAGCAGAATATAAAACAGATGGAAGCTGCGCATCGGCTGAAAGCGTCCCAGGCCGATGAGCGCCGGGGTGCGAATAAGCCCGAAGCCAACGATGATAAAAAAGGAGCCGTACCAGAGGGTAGCGGTCACGCATTTTCTCATCGGAGGGTCCAGGGTCCCTCTTCGAGCCCACCAGAGCCAGGCAAATAAGGCGAGCGGAGCGAAAAGGCCGAAAATCTCGTACCACTGCCATTCCGAGAGAAAGAAATACGACCGGGTCAGGGCGGCCGCCCGGTAATTAGAGGAGATATAAAGACCCTTCCCATACTGCCGGGCAATCAGGACCACTGTGGCGCTTGCCGCTCCCAGAAAAATAAAGAAATGCGAGCGGCGCCTGGGTCCGATCGTGAGAAGGAGCAGAAATAATCCCCCATAAGCCGCCATCAACGGATGGACCAGGAGCGCGCACGCGAACCACAGGAAGCCGCGGACAAATTTCTTTTCCACCGTGAAACAGATCGCAAAGAGCAGGGCTGGAGTCGAGAGGGAGCGGCTGGTGAGATAAGGGTCCGCGAGAAACAGTGAGGTCCCCGCAATCGGCAACGTCAATGCGGCCCCAACCAGAAGAGTGCCATAAACCGGGGCATTTTTATCGTTGAAACACAATTCACAAAAGCGCCAGCAGGCCGCCAGCAACAATCCTATGGTAAAGATGTGCCACAGCAGCAATCCGTAATCCGGCCGTATATGGCTTAGAGCGATGGAGCGCGCCACCCACAACGGGAAAAACGACAATTTGGCATGTGGCAGGAAGAATTGAGAGCCATGCAGATACAGCGATGGATCGAGCTTCTTTTTAATCACCTGGACGTAAATAGCGGCATCTTCGGAGTACGGATGGTAGCCATTGACGACGATCGAGGTCAGGGTCACCAGCAGGAGAAAAAGCGCCTGCCAGCCCGCCGGGAAGTGGGGCTTTGGCTCCTCCTGCGTGGCCTGCTCAATACTGGGGGGATCGAGGAGTGTGGTAGCCATCTGATTTGTTAAGCGCCCCTGCTGAGCGAAAAAAACAAAATCGGAGAAGAAGCTCCGGCGGTAATTTCAGAAGAGCATATAGGGCAAGCAAATAACATGGAACGGGGCCTCAAAAAGTTGGAATGAATTCGCCAGAGCAGGAACAGCGCCAAAACGTGAGCTGAAGTTCTGAAGTGATCGAAAGGCGAAATCAGGGTGTGGCTTGTTTCTCTCCGCGAAAGCCGCATGATCAGCCATGAACCGCTCGTTTAAGGTATCAGCAATGTGCTTATAGTAGCCGATATTTTCGCTGGCCGCCAATGACAAAAGTTTGAGAAATAGTTTATGGAAGCGGTTCCGACGAGGGCCGCCCGTCATCTGCCGGCTTCGGATAGCCGATCAGGTAGGTGATGGAAACCGGCAAAAAATGTCCTGTTTCCTTCCCGACCTCCCACTGGTAGCCCTTCGCCGAAAGCCCGTCGCTAAGTTCGCGAAGCTCCGAAGCGGAGTAGGCCCTCAGGCAGGAAACGATTCCATCCAGAAAAAGCACAATGGGGACCACGGGAACCAGATAGGTCCATAGCAGGCGCGCCCATCGAAAAGGACGCATGAATGGGACCAGCATGAGCGTAGCCACCGGGACCAGAAAGACCAGCAACATGGTAAGCAGGCTCCGCTCCGGCGCCTCGAAGATGCCGATGCCCTCGTTTTTCTCCACCGCATCTCGCAGGATGGAGCGGGCTTCGCTGGGACAAAAATGATGGAAGGAGGTAAAGAGCGTGCGGAAGCCCTTCAATCCGGCAGGCACTTCCGCCACATCTACCGAGGCCTGATGGTATTGAATGCGCCCGCAGGAAGAGGCGCGCGCCCGTTCGAAAGCCTCAGCGTTGGGATATTTATCGGTAAGCAGGACCTGGAGAGGCGGACCGCCATCGCCATCGAGGGCCGGATAAAGCCAGGGCCACGGTCCTCCACCACCGGAGCATAGATCGACAATGCAGTGAGTTTGCGTTGCTGCCAGCGCCTTCCGAAGCCGGGGAACGACCGGCAGATAGAGTTTGCCCACTCCAAAGATGGACTGAAGCGAGGCAGTAATCGAGTCGCGAAGAAAGGTCGGGAACCAGGGCTGATCGTGGATCTCGGCCAACTGCATCCTGCGCATGGAAGGAACTCTTTCGATTACAAACGATGGACCGGTACATAGGATGCAAAGCGAGGGGCACCGAATCCGCGATCCAAGCCCGGTCAGACATTCGGCACGATGAGCTAATGGCGGGAGAGCCTCTCCAGCACCGCCCAGTATGCCGGTTTTTTCTGGTATTCCGTGCTCCATAGCAGCGCCCAGCCCTGTCCCGGGTACCTGGACGGAATCCAGGAATAGTTATCGCTAACTCCCCAGGTCTGGACCACCTTACACGCGGGAAACTCCAGGCAGAGATCGACGATCTTTGCATACAGCTGCGCCTCCCTGTCAAGGGAAGCTGGCGTGGAATCCCTGAGGCGGATATCAAGTTCGGTGATGTGGATTTCAAGCCCAAGCTCAGCGAACCGTTTCAGGTTGCTGCGGAACGAAGCCAGCGTTTCAGGATTGTCAAACGCCTGATCCAAATGCGCCTGGAATCCGATGCCATCGAGGGGAACGCCACGTTTCCTGAAGTCGGCGGCCATGGCGTAGATGGCATCGGACTTGGCGTTCACGGCTTCAGCATCGTAGTCGTTGTAGAACAGCTTTGCGCTTGGATTGGCGGCGCGTGCCCAAGCCAGCGCCTGCTCAATATATCTCGTCCCCTCCCCCGCGAAGCCGATCCCCGGCTGGTCGTACCAGAGGGTGTGGCGCATTGTTCCATCGTCGTTGTAGGCCTCGTTCACCACGTCCCAGGCATATACGCTGTTCCCGAAGTGGGCCACAACCGTCTGGATGTGGTCGTGCAGGACCTCCGCCAACTGGCTGGGAGAATAACCGGTGTTGGTTAGCCATCGCGGTATCTGGTTGTGCCATACCAGCGTATGCCCGCGGACCAGCATTCCGTGCGCCTGCGCGAAAGAGACAAGGCCGTCGGCAGCGCTGAAATCGTAAGGCTGGGGATCGGTGTTCGGCCTGGGATGAATCAGGGCGAACTTCATGTCGTTTTCAGGCTCCAGTTGGGAAAATTCCGCTCCCAGGATCTGTGAATACCCCGGATCTCCGAGACACCGGGAGCACGCGGCCGCGCCTATATGGATGCCGCGTGGCGCGGCGGCTGCCTTCAACGTAAGTGGGCCGGATGGTAAGCGGGACTGCACGCCCGCAGGGACAGGCGCTTTGCGAACGCAACCTTGCAAAGCGATAACGAATGCAATCAGGCAGATGACAAGAAGTCGTGGTCCCACTCCGGACTTCACGAGTTTTAGGGTAGTCAGGCGAAAGGTCACGCAGCAATCCTAACAGCGGGGGCTTCTGCGGCGATAGGTCCATCGAACAGCCGGAATCCGGTAAGCTCCGAGACAAAGTCTTGCACCCCGCCCGCATCCCATGATTCAGGAGCACATATATGAAACTGTTTTGGTCAAGTTTGATGCTGGTATTCACGCTCAATGTGCTGGGGACTGCCCAGGAGCCGAAGGCCGATCAGCCTCCGAGCGGCACGGTGGTCACAAAAGAGCATGTAAACACGGAAGTTCAACCCGCCACGAAGACCATCAATGTCACGCCGGATGTGGTGAAGTCGGCGCAACAGAAGTTGATCGACAAAGGGTACAAAGCAGGCAAACCGACCGGGACGATGAATGTTACAACTCGGGCCGCCCTGCGAAAATATCAGCGCGATGAAAAGCTCAAGGTAACGGGAAGACTGGATGAGAACACGCTCTCGCACCTGAATGTCGGCGCGGGCCAGACCCTCGCGGCAGCGCCGGGCGACGTCGGTCGTGGCGGCAAGGCCGCTGGACACGATATCAAAGAAGGGCATCCTATTGCCGCCGCCAAAGCCATGGGCAAAGGGGTCGGTCGTTTTGGGAAGAAGGTCGGAAAAGGGACCAAATCCGCCGTGGTCGGCACCAAGGACAAAGTAAGCGAAGACCACAAGGATTCGTCAGAAAATCCTCCGGCGAAGTAGGAAGGCGATGGCCGGCTTAAGCTGTGGTCCTGCTGAAGGCGCGCATTATAGGAAGTGCGGTGTGAATTCAGTTTCGCATTCGACTGTTTTGCAGCCCAACTTGCGATATGCGCCTTCAGCTCCGCTCCATGCGAAAAGCTCCGGATGGATGAGATGCGCCAGCAGCTCTGTTCCATCGATGACCCTTGGGCCGGGGCGAGCGAAATAAGAATTTGCGTCCACTGCATAGACTCGCCCTGCGCGGACCGCGGGAAGATCGGCCCACCCGGGAAGATTCGACAGGCTGGGAGCAAGTTCCATGACCTTACTCAGATGGCAGCCGCAAGGCATAATGAGCAGGACTTCAGGGGCCCATCTCAGAACATCGTCCCATGCGACCCGAATGGAATCCGTACCCTGCCGTGAAA
>CAYTQA010000004.1:0-23563 GCA_964439495.1 uncultured Terriglobales bacterium
TGCAGTCGGGCAACATTATGTCGAGCGACCTTACGCAGAGTGAAGGCATGAGCGGCTGGGTCCCGGTCTCCCAGGTCTTGGGCAACATTCCCGCAAGCGCGGTCACTTCCGGCGGCGCCGCGGCGGCGCCCGCGCTCCAGCCTGAACTTGTGCCCCTCCCGCCGAATTTGCACTGGGCGCTGGTGTTAGTGCTGGGTCTGGTTACGCGTCAATTATTCAATCTTGTCTGGGCCCTGATTCAGGCCAACTGGGCCCGCAAACTCGGCGGGAATAATACGCCCATGGTACTCGTCGCCATGTACCCCGCGGCAATGATCGCGGGCGGCTTGATGATGGTCTTATTCCGCGGACAATCGCTGTCCTCAATCGGCGGGCTTTTCATCCTCGCTGGGGCCGTTGTTTATATTTTTGGCATCTTCAGCATCAAGGCTGCCATGGAGGAGTACTACAACTCCACCGAAAATATCGGGCTGACCCTCAGCGGCGGCATGACTTTCTTTTTCAGCACGGCGTATATCCAGTACCATATCAACCGCCTCGCCCGCTGGAAGAAGACCGGGGTCCTCTCCTAAGGACACACATGCCCATGCCTTCGCCACGAATACGCCGCCTGCTGCTCGATGAGGAAATGCTGCAACGGCTTTTTGATTGCTGGCCGCTCATCCAGATCACGGGAAAAGCCGGCATGCCGCCAGAAATTTACAGGTTCACCTATAACCTGCGCGGGCTTTATATTTCCCCCGCCGGCGAGATCCTTGAGCGTGACGTTCACGTGCTTGAAGTCAACTTGACGCTCGGTTATCCGCGGCGGGCCCCGCAGTGTCGAATGCTGACCCCCGTCTTCCATCCAAATTTCGACGACCCCATGGTTTGTATCGGTGATTTCTGGGCCGCTTCCGAGGGGCTTGACGACCTGATCATTCGCATCGGGCGGATGATCGCCTATCAGGAGTACAACACCAAGAGCCCTCTGAATGGACTGGCGGCAAAATGGGCAGCGCAGAATGCGCATCTGCTGCCGGTGGACCCGCGCGCCATAGCGCCTCCGCTCAAAACAGCTCAACCGGGCCCTCCTTCAACCGAGCCAGTCGCAGCCGGGCGGCAGTCCGGTACGGAACCACCTTCCACGACCGCTGACCCCTGGTCGGAAAAGATTGTGATCGGCTCCGAAGGTTAGAGCGAGGGGTCCTCCGCCGAGGCGGCCGCCAAGCCGTCCACGTGGCGATCCTCCAGCGGCTCCAGACGAACATGCCTGCCCGCCAGCACAAAAGCTTCTGTTTGCATTGTTTTCATCATTGCCAGTATGCGATGAGTCGCCTTCGTGGGGCAATGGAGGGCAGGGATCAAGGCCAAACAAACTCTAAAGAGAGTCTGTATTTGCGTAAGTGGAAACCTTATCTCCGAAAGTTCGAGAGACTTTATGGGAAGCAAGCATCCGCGTGAGCACCCGGCTTTGATGATAGAAGGGTGGCTTAGGTCCAGATTCCTGTGGCCCAAACGATCCGGGCGAACGGAAGATTCCAAGTGCGTTTCTCGGTACCTATATTGCAGTCGAGACAGAGATGGCTCTCGCTGAGCGCCTTGCCCTTTGGCAATAGTTACAGTTCGCGCTGCGGAAAATCGCTGCAGCGCTGGCCGGGCGCGATTTCCCGCTGCGACAAATGGGCGCCAGCAGCTAAAATCTCAAGTCATGGCAACCCGAGGGAAAAACGAAAACGATATGCCGGATGTTGCCGACCCCGACTTCGTGGACGCACTATGCGAGATTTGGGCTACGATAAACTATGCCGCTTATCACCTTGCCTATGTGCAAGTCTATCTTCAAACGGCGGCCCTCCAAACTCACATCGAGGAGATGCATCGGCAAGACCAGGCATTTAGAGATGTATCGCAGATCGACCTGCATGTTTGTCGCGCACATCTCGCGGCCCTCTTCTGGCAAGTCGACCATGTGTTCGAGGCGTTGCGGATCGCGATTAACAAGGGACAGAGAGAAGACGGCGAAAACAAATACTTTTGGAGTTGGGGAAAGTCTTTGGAAAAGATCGAAGCGTCTCCGATCTATAAGGAAATCAAAGCGTATCGAAACAAGTCTCACGAATTCCCCGCGATCATTGGGAACAAATGGATCAATGATGCGAATGGGTGCTCGGTCTTTGTGCATCACTTCCTGCCTACCATCGCGGGGCACGAGGCGAAGGAAGATATCAAGCTGGTAGATCAGTTACAAAAATATTTTGAGTTTGCGGCAAACGTGTGGCTATCATTTTGTCCCGGCGACTTCAAGGAAAAATTCCCGCGCAATTTTAGATTTACGGTGACAGTTCCCTACACGTATCTGGGCGAGCTGCCCCGTGAGTTGTACGGTGTTCCGCAATTTGAAGTGCATGTCGTTGCGCAAGACCCTCCGCCGGACGATCCGCCCAAGGCAGAAGCAGCAGCGGCTGAAAAGGACGAAGGAGCGAAATGAAAATCTTCTGGTCATGGCAGTCGGACACTCCGGGAAAGATCGGGCGGTTTCTCGTGCGCGATGCCTTGAACGATGCCATTGAGAAGCTGAGGGCCGACAACGACGTCGAGGACGCACCGCGTGATGTCCATTTGGATTATGACGTAAAGGACGTCCCCGGAAGCCCCGACCTCGTGCGTACCATACTGGCAAAGATCGAGAAGTCTGAGGTGGTGGTCGCAGATGTGACGATCGTTGGAGAAACGGAGGAGGGAAAGGGCCTGATCAATTCGAACGTTGCAATCGAACTTGGCTATGCCTTCCATGCCTGCACGGATGTGAGGACAGTCCTGGTGTTTAATAAACACTACGGGAAACACGAAGAACTTCCGTTCGACCTGCGCCACAAGGGAGGCGGAGTCGATTTCGACTTGAAGCCCGAAGCGAGTAAGGGCGAAATCGAGGTGCAACGTCGCGTATTGAAAGATGCTTTTGTGCGCAAACTCAAACCATTTGTGGAAGGCGCTGCGAGAATCAAGGAACCATTGTCCGTGAGGCCGATTATTGACTCTCGCGTTTTCCAAAGACACCCGATGCCCGGAGGCGGAACCGACGACGTTTTTGAGATGAACGTGTTTGTTGAGAATGACGGAGAAAATCCCGTGAAGGAATTCCTGCTCGTCCTGCAAATGCCAACCAATTTTCCTGATAACGGCATTCCTTATGGTATGAAGATCGAACCGGCGCCGCCGGGATTTGTCGGGTGGTCTCGCACCAATACGAGTTCGGGAGTGCGAGTAGAAATTCTTTATCCTGAAAGGAAAACAGAATCACTAATTAGATTCAACGGTGCTGTGAGGGCACAGACCAAGCAACATCCTGAAGAACTAGAGAAGAAAATTACCGCGATCGCCTATGCCGGAAACATGCAAAAGAAGTACACCTTGGCAATTAAGGATCTATATTCAGAACTGCCACTAAATCCGCCGTAGTTACAGAAGCGGCTCGACAGCGGCTGTCACTAGCAGAGGACGTTGGTCCGAAAAGTCGGCTTGTGGAACGTGATAGGCCAAAGGCAATCTCAATTGCCGGATTGCTGCTGTGTCACGGGCAATCCGGAACTAATGCCTCCGCATTGTCCGATAAAGTTGTTACCGACAACCCGGGAATCATATCTTCATGGCCTCGGTCGCGACTTCCATTCATTGCCCAAACTCCAGCTTCTCTAGATCAGTCCCTTCTCTCCGCCCATCACTTATTCCTCTCCCATGCATTCATAAAATTTATCCTTGCCCCGCTCCAAAATGCCGGAATCCCGCTTGCAGTCCCTAGCGGGTTTTGAATATACTTGGAGTTCAATGTTTATCTCTCGCGCCAACATGGCCATGTGCATGCACTCCATGCGTGTGCTTTAGGGCGGAGAGGTAGATATGAGCTAGGCTGAAGACAACAGCAATCATAATCACCCGCTGCCCTGAATCAGACAGCGGGTCTTTTATTTGGCGTTGTATTTTTAAGGCTGGGCTTTCAAGCCTCCTGTTTTCAAAGCGTTCTCTTAAACACAGGACACTAAACACAGGGCCTGAAGCGCAGGGCCAATCGCGCAGGGCCGGCTGGCGAGAAGCAGGGAGCCGGGCCATTTATCGGAGAGAAATGCAATGAGCAATCGATACGAACTGCAATGTAGGGAGTGTGGACGCCGCTGGGGCAACAAGCCCATTTCCATCTGTGAGCAATGTTTTTCCCCGCTGGAGGTCACCTACGACTATGACCGCATCAAGGCGCAGGTCACCCCCGAAAAGATCTCCACCCGCCCCACCTCCATCTGGCGTTATTCCGAGCTTCTTCCCCTTCCCGACGATTACAAACCCGCTGTCCCGGTGGGCTTTACCCCGCTGGTGAAGGCGCCCAAGCTGGGCAAATTCCTGGGGACGGAGCAGCTCTACGTTAAGAATGACGCTGTCTGCTTCCCCACCCTGAGCTTCAAGGACCGTGTAGTGGCCGTGGCCCTGGCCCAGGCGCGCAATTTCGGCTTTGAGGTGGTCAGTTGCTCCTCGACCGGAAACCTCGCCAACGCGGTTGCGGCCCAGGCGGCGCGGCAGGGATTTTCCGCCTGCGTCTTTATCCCCGCCGACCTGGAAGCGGCCAAGGTGCTCAATACCCAGGTCTATGGGGCGCGCATCGTGCGCATCGCCGGCAATTACGACCAGGTAAACCGGCTCTGCTCGCAGATAGCGGACCGCCATCGCTGGGGCTTCGTGAACGTGAATCTCCGCCCCTATTACGCGGAAGGCTCGAAGACGGTCGGCTACGAGATTGCCGAGCAGCTTGGCTGGCGGCTTCCGGACAACATCGTCGTCCCCATGGCCGGGGGATCGCTGATCACCAAGATCAAGAAGGCATTCAATGAGCTGGTCCAGCTTGGCTGGGTGGAGGACAAGCCGGTCCGCTTCTTTGGCGCGCAGGCCACCGGATGCTCGCCCATCAGTTGCGCGGTGAAGGCCGGACGTTATGAGATTGAGCCGCAGAAGCCGGCGACCATCGCCCGCTCGCTGGCGATCGGCAATCCGGCGGACGGGTTTTATGCCGCGAAGACCATCCTCTCCAGCGGAGGCTCGGCGGAGGACGTGAGCGACGAGGAGATTGTCCTTTCGATCAAGCTGCTGGCCGAGGCGGAGGGCATCTTCGCGGAGACCGCGGGTGGGGTCACCACCGGGGTGACCCAGAAGCTGGTCCGCGCTGGACTGATCCGGCCCGATGAGCTTACCGTGATGTGCATCACCGGCAACGGCCTTAAAACCACGGACGCGATTGCCGACGGCTATGCGTCGGAGACGGCCATCGGTCCCAGGCTGGCGGAGTTTGAAGAGTATCTTAATCGGGAGCTGCACGCTGAGGCGGCGGTATAGGAGCTTTGATGGCGATTAAAATTTGTATTCCGAGCGCGTTTCAGCGACTCACCAACGGCATTGGCAATGTGGAACTTGAGGCCGCGAACCTGGAAGAGCTGTTGCGCGCGCTGGAAGGGAAGTTCCCCGACCTGAAGGACCACCTGCGCGACGAACAGGGCCATGTCCGCCGCTTTCTCAATGTGTATGTGAACGAGGAAGATATACGCTTCCTGGGAAACCAGAGCTATCGCTTTCAGGATGGCGATGAGGTCATGCTCGTCCCATCGATCGCGGGAGGATGCGCGTAAGTGGAAGTCGGACGATTGTTGAGGTGCGTGGTTAATTAAACCTTAAAAACTCCTATCCTTGTCATCCAGAGCGAGCACGCAGTGCGAGTCGAAGGACCCCGAAAGAGCAGAGGGCTTGAATGCGGTTACAGGCTTTTCAGCGATGAGAGCGCACATTCTATTCGCAATAAGGATTCCTCGTCGCTGCGCTTCTCGGAATGACAATCGGGCGTGGTGAGAAATCCTGAGGCTGCAATTATGGGCGCGCATTCTCGGGGTCCTTGGTTTGCGCTTGGTTCTCCCGCTTACGGGAGCCTCGCGCGGCGCTCTGGATGACAGTAGGGGGACGATCCATGAGTTCCTGGATGATGATTGAATGCGCCCAGCTAAGCTGCCAAATCTTCAGCGCATGTTGTTCAGATCCACCGATATCAAAATCGCATATCAAGCCCGGACCGGTCGTTTCTTGACCGCCAGCGGGCCATTCATTTACGATTAGCTTTCCATATGAACTCATCCCTTATGCGCGCGGGTTGTCTGTGTTGTCGGATGTGTACACCGGCACTGCGGGGTATGAGTTTGTGAAATAAACTTCGAACATTACGAAGGACAAGTTCACCGCCGCCGGAGCAACCGAGCGGCGGTTTTTATTTATGGCTGAAATCATTAAAGAGACGAAGGCGCAGCGGGCGGAGAGGCTCAAGGTCGAGAAGAACCCATGGGAGCGCCTCGACGAGATCCGCCAGTTCGCGAAACAGGGCTTTGATTCCATCCCGCCGGAATGGCTGGGCACTTACCTGCGCTGGTGGGGGGTCTATACCCAGGGAGACGGCGCCGGGGTGCTGGGCGGCAAGGGCGGCGAGGGCAAGAGCGTGCCTTACTTCATGGCGCGCATTCGCCTGACCAACGGCGTCCTGTACTCTCACCAGCTCCGCACTATCGCCGCGCTTTCCGAGCGCTATGGGCGCGGATTGGCCGACATCACCGTGCGCCAGAACTTCCAGTTGCACTGGATCACCATTGAGGCGCTGCCCGAGCTGCTCGACGAGCTCTTCCGCTGCAACCTGACCACCATGGCGGCCTGCGGCGACGATACCCGCAACGTGACCGGATGCCCGCTGGCCGGGATCGATGCGGACGAAATCTGCGACGCCTCGCCGCTGGCCTTTGAAGCCACGCGCTATCTGGTCGGCAATGCGGATTTTTATAACCTGCCCCGCAAATACAAGATTTGCCTTACCGGCTGCCGCTCCTGGTGCGCCTATCCCGAGATCAACGATATCGGGCTTACCGCGCTGGAGCGGGTCAGAAACAATCGGCGCGAGGTGGGCTATTCGCTGCGGGTTGGGGGCGGACTCTCGTCCGAGCCGCACCTGGCCACGCGCCTCAACGTCTTTCTTCCGCCGCACCAGGTGCTTCCGGTGATTCGAGGGATCTCGGAGATCTTCCGCGATTCCGGCGTCCTGCGCGAGAACCGCGAGCGCGCCCGCCTGAAATATCTGTTCCTGAAACATGGATGGACCGCGGAATCCTTTCAGCGCGAGTTGCAGTCGCGGCTGGATTTCCCGCTCGAAGCCGCCGAGCCGGAGGTCGCGCCCGACGATGTCTACCGCGACCACGTTGGAATCCATGCCCAGAAGCAGCCGGGCTACCGCTATGTGGGCGCCTCCGTCCTGCGCGGACGCCTCACGGCGGAGCAACTGCGGGCGGTGGCTGAATTGTCCGACCGCTTTGCCTCGGGCGAGCTGCGCACCACCGTGATGCAAAACCTGGTGGTGGTGAATGTGCCGGAGCGGAAGGCCGAGGCGCTTGCGTCGGAGCTGGAAAAAATCGGCCTGCGCGTGGGGGCGTCGCCGTTCTGGCGCGGGACCATCGCCTGCACCGGCACGGAGTTCTGCAAGCTCGCAATCACCGAGACCAAAGGCTTTGCGCAATGGCTGGTGGGAGAGCTGGAAGAGCGCATGCCCGGCTTCGATCAGCACCTCAAACTGCATGTGACCGGATGCCCCAACGGCTGCGGCCAGCACTGGATCGCCGATATCGGACTGGAAGGCAAAAAGATAAAAATCAATGGCCGCATGGAGGACGCGTATTACTTCTCCTTGGGCGGCGGATTGGGGCTGCATCCCGCGATTACCCGGCTGGTAAATTACCGCTGCGCCGCCTTCGAAGTGCCGGATGCCATCGAGCGCCTGCTAAGAAAGTATTGGCGCGATCGCCAGCCGGAGGAGAACCTGCGCAGGTTCTTTGCCCGCCACAGCAATGAACAGTTGCAGGGCTTTCTTTCCGGCGCGCCTGAGGAGCTGGAGAATGATGCAGTGCCGGCTGTGAAGATATAGAACAAAAAACTTCACCACAGAGACTCAGAGACACAGAGAAGAAATAGGATTTGTCATTCCGAAGGAGCGCAGCGACGAGTTGAGAATCGTTCCTGATTCAATCTTCTCGACTGAATCACCAATCGTTCTTCATTCAATTCCCAATCCTCTGTGACTCTGTGTCTCTGTGGTGAAACGATTTGTCATTCCGAAGGAGCGCAGCGACGAGGAATCCCTGTAGTCAAAATGGTGCTCGCGCGCACCTTTTACATTTCCCCCCATTCTTCTCAGTGTCTCTGTGGTAATCCTGATTTCTGTTCTTGAAAACCGGAAACTCGATACTGGAAACTACTATCAAATTCCCGGTTTTTCTCTGTGGCTCTGTGGTGAACCCCGATTTTTCCAAACTACTGGTGCTCGAAATCGCCTATCGCGATCTGGTTCGTGTCCACCTCGATGAACAAGACCCTGGAGCTGTTCACGCCATAAATGATGAAGTTGGTGTTTCCGGCGGAGGTCTTAAGCGTTGCCGTCCCGCGTCCATTTGCCGCGAGTGAATAATTTCCGTTCAGCGCCAGGTCAAACGACAGGCTTCCGGCATTGTTGAAATCCTGCGCGCCGCTCAGGCTCCCGGAGCCGGTGGCGGAGAATTGGGCGATCGAATCCAATTCCGAACCGCCATTGGAGGCGATGAAGCTCAGTCCATAGACGCCCTGGATGGTTGCGTTGGAGAAGGCCGATGCCTGCTGAGGATAGGCCGTGCCGCTGCTGACAATCGTAGACGAGAGCTGAAGCATCTGGAGCCCTCCCGTAGAGGGATAGATCACGTACTGCTGGCTCGCGGTGGAGCTGTTCAGCGTAAGCGTTCCGCGTCCGTTGGCCGCGATGGAGTAATTGCCGGCGACCGAGATATTCTGGCCAATGTTGCCGCTGTTGTTTACGTCTTCCGTTCCGCTGGGGACATTGCCGTTCCCATCCGCGTTAAAAATTCCGCCGGCCACAAACGGATTGGAGGTGCTGTCTCCGCCCAGGGTAAAGACATACGGACCGGAGAGCGAGGCGTTGCTGAAGCTGCCCTGCTGGCGGTAAGCGTCGCCGGCCAGCAGAGGCGAAGGGTCGGTCTCGATCAGCTTCAGATGATTGGCCTCCACAATATAAAAGGTGAGGTTGACCATCCCCGAATTCGTATTAAGGGTTGCGCTGCCGCGTCCATTCGTGCCCGACACGGAGTAGGAACCGGTGAAGGGCAGGTTGGTGGTCACGATGCCGTTGTCATTGAAGTCCTGAATGCCGGCGGTGATTGCGCTGGAACCGTCGGCGGTAAAGTTCCCCGCCTCGCTGAGAAGCGCGCGGTTGATATCAACGCCGGAAAGACCAAAGGCGAAGGCGCCCTGCAGGGCCGTGTTTGAGAAGGCGGTAGGGTCCTGGAGATCGAGGGTGCCGCTGCCGGTGCCGTTGCCGTCAAAGCGGGCCAGCAGAGCGTGTTTGCTGGAAATCACTACAAAATCGAGGCCCATCGAGCCCAGGGTCGGGGTGTTGATGGTGGCGGTGCCGCGTCCATCGGCCTGCACAGTGTAGGTGCCGCTGACGGCAATGTTGGTGAAGACGCCCAGGCCGCTATTGATGTCCTCCACTCCCGAGGTGATATGGCCGTTTCCATCGGCCTGAAAACTCCCGGTCACGGCGAAGAACCCATAACTGTTGTTGCCGGCGAAGGAATACGCGTAGGAGCCCTGAAGACTGGCGTTGTTGAATGTCCCGGTGGGCGTGCCAGCCAACTTGGTAGAGCTGCCGCCGCAGCCGATGAGGACCAGCAACGACAACACGAGAACGAGGAGTGCGAAGCTATTTATGAATTTCATTTTCATACCTGTGATGACTCACCATGATAACGACGGATTTACCTGCGGGGATGCATTACGAAAGTCCAACGTAATGGATAGGTCCTGGGTGAAACCGGGCCCGAGGAGACAAGGCTTCGGAAGATATGGGCAATCATTTCTTCAATGTTGGATGAACGCAGGATAGCGAAGTTCTTGCAGGCATTTCTTCAGGACGCCAATCTTTCACCTTAGCCCTGAGCGGCGCTGGCCTGAAAACTGCAACAGTCCCGAATCGGGGCCTTCCGATGGGGGACATAAACAGAGGAAATATTAGAAACATAGGTTATTAAACTATAAAAATTATAAGCTTGGCTTATAATGGGGGTTGCATTTACAAAAGATGTTTAAGGTTTTGCGCCGGGCGCCGCTCTGTATTGGAGAGGAGCAGCTACGGGCCAGACGGAGAAAATGACACAGAACGGAAAACCCAAACGCAGTGCGGCCATCACCGAAGGACCGAGCCGCGCGCCCGCTCGCGCCATGCTGCGGGCGATCGGCTTTAAGCGGGAAGACCTGTCAAAGCCCATTATCGGAATCGCCAATACCTGGACCGAGATTGGTCCGTGCAACTTTCACTTGCGCCTGCTGGCGGAGTCGGTGAAGAAGGGCATCCGCGAGGCCGGCGCCACGCCGATGGAGTTCAATACCGTCTCGATCTCGGATGGGATCACCATGGGCAGCGAGGGGATGCGCGCTTCGCTGGTGAGCCGGGAGGTGATTGCCGATTCCATCGAGCTGGTCGCGCGGGGCAATCTCTTCGACGGCATGATCGCGCTCTCGGGCTGCGATAAGACCATCCCCGGCACCATCATGGCGCTGGCGCGTTTGAATATCCCTGGCCTGATGCTCTATGGAGGCTCCATCGAGCCGGGCGAGTACCACGGGAAGAGCATCACCATCCAGGATGTGTTTGAGGCCGTGGGCGCGCACTCGCGCGGCGCGATATCGGATTCCGAGCTGAACGAGATTGAAGAGCGCGCATGTCCGGCGGCGGGCGCGTGTGGCGGACAATTTACCGCCAACACCATGTCCATGGCCGGGGAGTTCATGGGAATTTCTCCCATGGGCGCGAACGCGATTCCGGCCACGGCGCCGGAGAAGCATGAGGCGGCGCGGGCGGCAGGCAGGCTGGTTGTCCAGCTTACGAAGCAGGACCTTCTTCCGCGCGACATCATGACGCGCGAATCCATCGAGAATGCCATCGCCGGCGTGGCCGCAAGCGCGGGTTCCACCAATGCCGTCCTGCATCTTCTAGCGATCGCGCGGGAACTTGGGATTGCCCTTGACATCGGCGATTTCGACCGCATCAGCCGGCGCATTCCGCTCATTGCGGACCTCAAGCCCGGCGGGCGCTTTGTTGCTGTGGACCTGTATCGCGCGGGGGGCACGCGGCTGGTGGCCCAGCGTCTGCTTCAGGCCGGGCTGCTGCACGGAAACTGCAAGACGGTCACGGGGAAAACATTCGCCGAAGAGGCCAGCGCAGCGCAGGAGGCCAAAGGACAGGAGGTTGTGCGCCCCTTGTCCGACCCGCTGAGCGCCTCCGGTGGACTGGTGATACTGAAGGGAAACCTCGCGCCCGAAGGCTGCGTGGTCAAGCTCAGCGGACATACGCGGCACCAGCATCGCGGACCGGCGCGCGTCTTCGATTGCGAGGAGGACGCCTTCGCCGCGGTGCAGGGCAACAAGATCCGTCCCGGCGATGTGCTGGTGATTCGCAACGAGGGACCGCGCGGCGGTCCAGGCATGAGAGAGATGCTGGCGGTGACCGCGGCGCTCACCGGCGCCGGCCTGGGAGAAACGGTGGCCCTGCTCACCGATGGACGCTTCTCCGGGGCCACTCGCGGACTGATGGCCGGGCACGTTGCCCCCGAGGCCGCCTGCCGGGGCCCCATCGCCGCGGTGCGCGATGGAGATGTAATTGTTTTTGATGTGGACAAGCGCGAGCTGTGCGTGGAGCTTACGGAATCGGAGATCGAGAAGCGGTTGCAGAAATGGCAGCCGCCCAAGCCTCGCTTCGAGAGCGGGGTCTTCGCGAAATACGCGAACGGCGTCTCCTCCGCATCGTTGGGAGCTGTGACGATATGACCACTGTAGCCCTGCAATCGAAAGAGAAGCCTGTTGTGAACACCAAAATGACAGGGGCCCAGATCCTGTGGGCCGCGCTGGAGCGGGAGGGGGTCGAGACTGTCTTCGGCTATCCCGGCGGCGCCGTGCTTCCGGTCTATGACGCGATGCGGCACTCCTCGGTGCGGCATGTCTTAGTGCGTCACGAGCAGGGCGCAACCCATATGGCCGATGGATACGCGCGCGCCACCGGCAAGGTAGGCGTGGCCATCGCGACCTCCGGGCCCGGAGCAACCAACATGGTCACCGGCATTGCCACCGCCATGCTGGATTCTTCTCCCATCGTGTGCATCACCGGACAGGTTGGAAGCAAGTTCATCGGCAGCGATGCCTTCCAGGAAGTGGACATCACCGGAATCACATTGCCCATCACCAAGCACAATTATCTGGTGACCCGTCCGGAAGAGATCGCCCGCACCATACGCGAGGCCTTCTATATCGCAAGGTCGGGAAGGCCGGGGCCGGTGCTGGTGGACATCACGAAGGACGCCCAGCAGGGCTCCTGTGAATTCAACTGGGAGGCAGCCGTGCCGCAATTGCCCGGCTATCGTCCCGATCTTTCTCCCTGCCTGGACGATTACGAAGAGGCGATCGAGCTGATCCGCAATGCCAAACGGCCCGTGATCCTGGCCGGGCATGGCATCATCCTCTCGGGCGCGATGCAGGAGATCTCCGAATTTGTCGAGCGTCTGGAGATTCCGGTTGCGGCCACGCTCCTTGGGTTGGGCGCTTTTCCGGCATCCCATCCGTTGAATCTTGGCATGATGGGCATGCATGGAGAAGTCTGGGTGAATACCGCGATCCAGGAGGCCGATTTATTGATCGCCCTGGGCATGCGCTTCGACGATCGCGTCACCGGCAACCTGAATTCCTATGCGAAGAACGCGAAGAAGATCCATGTGGACATCGATCCGGCGGAGATCAATAAGAACGTCAAAGCGGATGTTGCCCTGGTGGGCGACTTGCGCGAAGTCTTGCGGGAATTGCTGCCCGCGCTACCCAAAACGAAGCACTCGGAGTGGATCCAATATATAAACCGGCTGAAGGGCGATTCCGCGGTCCGCGATATTCAGAACCTGCCCGACAACGGCCATCTCTATGCCGCTCATGTGATCCACGATCTGTGGCTTGAGACGGAAGGCAATGCGGTGGTGGTGACCGACGTGGGCCAGCATCAGATGTGGGAGGCGCAATATTACCGGCACAATACTCCGCGCACGCTCATCACCTCCGGCGGACTGGGCACGATGGGCTTCGCCCTTCCGGCGGCCATCGGCGCCAAAGTCGCGCGTCCCGATGCGGAGGTATGGGTTGTGGTCGGAGATGGCGGCTTTCAGATGACCATGCCGGAGATGGCAACGATCTTCCAGGAAAAGATCAAGGTCAATATTGCTGTGATCAATAACGGATACCTGGGGATGGTGCGGCAGTGGCAGGAGTTTTTCTACGAGCGCAATTACGCGGCCTCGCCGCTGGTCAATCCGGATTTCGTGCGCCTGGCCGAGGCCTTCGGCATCAAGGGCATGTCGGTGCGCAAGCGTTCGGAGGTCGCTCCCACATTGCGCGCCGCCCGCGAGCATAATGGCCCGGTCTTGATTGATTTCCAGGTCGAGCAGGAGGACACGGTCTATCCCATGGTCCCGGCCGGGGCGGACTTGAAGGAGATGATCCGCCGTCCGAGCCCCATCGTGGAGACCGCGTCGGATTGGTAGGCGAGCATGTTGCATACATTTGTTATTTACGTTGAGGACAAGCCGGGGGTTCTGGCCCGGGTCGCCATCCTGTTTCGCCGCCGCGCCTTCAATATCGAAACCTTGACCGTGGGCCGCACTGAGCATCCCGGCATATCGCGCATGACCATCGTGGTGGATACGGACGAGCGCGGGGCGCGCCGCATTGAGGCGAACCTGTACAAGCTGGTGAACGTCTTGTGGATACAGAATGTGACGAATTCATGCGTCACCACCGATCTGGCGCTGCTGAAAGTGGCCGTCACTCCGGGCACGCGCGCCGAGCTGATCGAGATCGCGAAGAAATATGACGCTCACGTGATCGAAGAAGGTTCGGATGCGCTCATCATGGAGATTACCGGGGATGGAGACAAGATCGGCGGCTTCCTCGCCAGCCTGTGCTCCTTCCATGTGGTGGAAATGGTGCGCACCGGATCGATCGCCATGACCCGTTGCGGTCATGCCCTTCCGGCGAAGAACTTTATCGCGTCCTTAAAGGGGCAGGCGGAGACAGGTCCGCTAGGAATTTCCCGATCAATTTAAATTTTCATTACCGAGATTCTGGAGAAAAACATGCCAAAGATTTATTTAGACAAAGATGCTGACCTTGCTCTCATCCAGCAGAAGAAGGTCGCGATCATCGGGTACGGCTCGCAAGGCCATGCCCACGCGCAAAACCTGCGAGACAGCGGAGTATCGGTCCGCATCGGGCTTCCCGCGCAGAGCGCCTCGCGCGCCCGCGCCCAGGCCGACGGCTTTACCGTGATGACCCCGGCGGAGGCCTCCGCATGGGCGGATGTGATCATGATTCTCACGCCGGACACGAAGCAGGCCGCGCTTTATAAGCAGCATATCGAGCCGCATCTTTCGGCGGGCAAGATGATTATGTTTGCCCACGGCTTCAATATCCGCTACGGGACCATTACCCCTTCGCCTGAGATCGATGTCACCATGGTCGCGCCCAAGTCCCCCGGCCATCGCGTGCGCGAGCTCTATGCCGAGGGCAGCGGGACACCCGCGCTCTTCGCGGTGCAGCAGGACGCAAGCGGACGTGCCCGCGAGCTGACCCTCTCCTATGCCAAGGGCATCGGATGCACGCGCGCCGGCGTGCTTGAAACCACCTTCAAGGAAGAGACCGAGACCGACCTCTTCGGCGAGCAGGCCGTACTCTGCGGCGGCGTGAGCCATCTGGTGAAGGCGGGATTCGAAACCCTGGTCGACGCCGGATATCAACCCGAACTGGCTTACTTCGAATGCCTGCACGAGCTCAAGCTGATTGTGGACCTCATGTATCGTGGCGGGCTTAATTACATGCGCTATTCCATCAGCGATACGGCGGAGTATGGAGATTACATCGCCGGGCCGCGGCTGGTCACGGATGAAACCCGGCGGGAGATGAAGAAGCTGCTGACGGAGATCCAGAACGGCACTTTTGCAAAGCGCTGGATCGCGGAAAACGAGTCCGGCTGCAAGTGGTTCCGCGGCAAGCGGGAGCAGGAGCAGGACCAGCAGATTGAGCGCGTCGGTGAAGCGCTTCGCGATATGATGTCATTTCTGAATCCGGTAAAGACAAAGAAAGAAAAAGAGACCGCCGTCACGGCCTAAACGTTGATGCCCCACTCATCGAAGACCGCGATGAGTGGGGCACTCTCTTTGAGCAGTTTCAAGTTTCAAGTTTCGGGTTTCAAAACATAAATGCCTCGCCGTTACGCTTCTCGGAATGACAAATAGCTTTGAAACTGGAAATTCGTAACTTGAAACTGTTTCCAAGCTAACTGCCCCCTTCAATCTTCCCCCATAGACCCAGAAGGTTTGGCTGCCTGGGAATCTCGTCCCCCGATTTTTTTGAAATTCACAGACAAATTTCTCCCTGTCGATTGTCTTACCATTGAGATCGTACCGTGCAGCCTCGAATTAACATTCCTGAGATCGAGCTGTTATACCGCCAACATGGTGCGGCACTCTTGCTTTTTGCGACAGGAATTACTGGCGAAAGAAGTCGTGCTCAAGATGCAGTCCATCAGGTGTTCTTGAAATTGCTCGAGCACGGGCACTTGCGCCACGTTGAGGATGTAAAGGCATATTTGTTTGCATGTGTACGCAATGCCGTGTTGAACGATGTGAAGATTCGGCGTCGCGATGTTGCTCTCAATAACGAGTCTGCCTGGTTCGATGCGCCAAACCGAGATTATGCGGAGGAGACGAATCTTAGACGTGCGCTGGGCGCCCTTTCCGACGATCAGCGCCAGGTAACAATCCTGCACATATGGGGCGAACTCACCTTCTCGCAAATTGCTGAAATTTTGGATTTGAGCTCAAACACTGTTGCATCGAAATATCGCTATGCTTTGGCCAAGCTGCGCGAGCGAATGTCGGCCAAGGAGGGCTCCCGTGCCAATTCCTGAAGATGAGCGGTTCGAATCTTATCTGAAGCGCTTCCGTCCCGTGGCGCCGGAATCACTCGAGATCGAACAACGCGGACGCGCAACTCGGCGGAACTGGGTATTCCCTGCCCGGGCGGCCGCTGTCGCGATTGTTTTAGTTGCGGCCGTGCTCCTGATGCCGCATCGCTCCAATCGAATGCCCTCGCCGGCGCTCAAAATAAAAGGGGCCGCGGTCGAACAGCTTTCAGTTCAACAGTCCTTGACTCTCGGCAGCGCCAACGCCCTGCTTGCGCGTGCGCCATCGGTGAAGGCGGCCGTCGATCAAATGGTTTTTCAAGTCCCAGTCCATCAAGTGGAAAAAAATAAGCAAAGCGCACTCGCAGTGCTTAGCAAGGAGAACCCCTAAATATGAATACTTTTCGGCTGATTCTCTCGATCATCCTGCTTGTGACCGTGACGACCGGCGCAGCGCCCGCGCATCAGAAGATGAAGCTCGGCGAGAATGCCGCCTTACGCTACTGGTCTGCGTTCGCTCAACTACAGGACTCACTCATTCCCGATCAGCAGGCAAAAGAGATGACCGCCATCCTTGACGGGACCACTCCATACAACGATTCCAAGTACAAGGACTTGGTTGAGAAGAACAGGCCCGCTCTGGAAACGATGGCACGCGCAAGTGCCCTGCCGAGCTGCGATTGGGGCGTGGATTACCAGCTCGGAACGGAGGCCCCAGTGGACTATATTCGGAAAGCGCTGGCCTTAGGTCGTCTCAACGTACTCTACGCTTTTCATTTGCTGATCAACGGTGACAAAGATGGGGCCGTGCGGGTGCTCTCGGCTGGATTGCGTTTCTCGCATGACACCGCGAACGGAGGAACGCTTTTTGCTACGGCTGCCGCGAAGAGCCTTCTGGTAGAGCATCTCAGCGCCGTGGAATTTGCATTGCAAGTGGGAGGGCTTTCTGCCATACAGCGTTCGGTGCTGCAAAAGGCGGTCGAACAACTTGGCGCGCATGGCCTCGACTGGCAATCTGCCATGCAACGCGAATTTGAGATCCCTCATGGACTGGATACGCGGTCCTCGGAGGCACTGGCGCGGATAATTCCCGCTTATTTGATTGTGCTCAACAGCCCTTCCAGTCTTCCCAAGCTTCAACTGATGATTGCAAATGCACCGCGACCGGTCCCGGAGATCATCCCAAATCCAAAACATGTTCTTGAGGCGGAGCAGGAGTTGAATGAAAAACTTTCACGCACGAGGGCATTGTTGCAATAAATTGTTATCGGCGGCAAATCGCTTTTGAATTTCAAAAACGTAAATGCCTCGTTTCAGCGGAATAAAGTTTCAAAAACGTAAGGCTGGATGGACCAGCAATGTCGTGGCTGTAGGAATTCCTCGTCGCTTCGCTCCTCGGAATGACAAATCGTAAACATCGATTTTCAACGGCCCATTCTTCTCGGTGTCTCTGTGCCGCTGTGGTGAAAAATTCGTTTTTTTGAAACTGGAAACTCGTAACTTGAAACTGTCATCAATTTCCCGGTTTTTCTCTGTGGCTCTGTGTCTCTGTGGTGAAAATTCTTTTTTTAAACTCACAACTTCTCAACGAGTTCAGCTCTTGGTCGCAAGTTCGCTGGCGCGTTGCACCGACTTCATCACCGCTTTGATCAGCGTGACCCGCAGCTTGCCTTCCTCGATCTCCATGATGCCGTCAATGGTGCAGCCCGCCGGGGTGGTTACGGCGTCCTTCAGCAGGGCGGGATGATCGCCGGTGGTGAGCGCAACCTGCGCCGCCCCAAGCATGGTCTGCGCAGCCATCAGGGTCGCGGTATTGCGCGGCAGCCCGACCTTTACCCCGGCCTCGGCCAGGGATTCAAGGATGATGTAGAGGAATGCGGGACCGCTGGCCGAGAGACCGGTGGCGGCATCCATCAGCCGCTCTTCGAGGACGACCGTCCTTCCCAGGCATTCAAACAATTTACGGGTGATCTCAAGGTGCTGAGGCTGGGCAAACCTGCCCTTGCAGATGGCCGTCATTCCGCATCGCACGGAGCAGGGAGTGTTGGGCATTGCGCGCAGCACCGGCACGCCCGCCGCCAGTCCATCTTCGATTGCGGCAGTGGGTACGGAGGCCGCCACGGAAATTAAAAGCTGGTTGGGCGTGATCTCAGAGCGGATCTGCGCCAGCACCTCGGGCACGACTTGGGGCTTTACACAGACGAAGACGATGTCCGCCCCTCGGGCCGCCTCCGCGTTATCGGTCTTTACCGTGATGCCAAGGCGCTTGCTCACGGCGCAGGCATTGTCCGCGTGCTGGACGGTGGCGATGGCGTTTTCAGGGGAGACCAGTTGGTTCGCAAGCAGCCCTTCCATAAGAATGCCCCCCATTTTTCCCGCGCCCAAAACCGCTATGCGATGATGATTGCCCACTGCCGGCAAATTACCTCCTCTTCCTGCGTGAATCATTGACCTTAACGTAAACCATACACGTTAGTGCATGGCCGCCCGAAGTCCATCTTCATAAATTCAAATGCGACGTATAGAAATTAGTTATGGCTGGTCGCCCATGTCCCGTCCGGATTAAATTGACTTTCAATTTTCAATACGTTTATCCTGATTACGCAATGTTAAACGCTTTCCAGAACATGTGTCTCTGTTGCTGCGGATGTCCTTGTACTTCCGTTCTGGGGAGCGTGTTTGATCTGAAATAAACGATTTTAAATAGATCGAAGGTCAAAGCCCACTCACCGGAACCATCCAGCGAGTGGGCTTAGTTTTTGGGGCCATTTTTGTGGCTGAAGTTATGAGCGGCGCACGGTAAATGAATCGAAAATTATGGGACTGTTTCCTCTTTTTTTAAAGGTCGAAGGCCATGCCGCTCTGGTGGCGGGGGCCGGCGAGATTGCTGAAGCGAAGATCGGCAGCCTGCTGGAGGCCGGAGCCTCAGTGGTCGCCGTTGGGCCGGAGGCCACTTCCAGGGTGATGGATTGGGCGCGGCAAGGCGCCATCCAATGGCATCCGCGCGTTTTTGAGGCCAGCGATGTGGAGGGGAAGCATCTGGTGATCGCCGCAACCTCCTCGGCGGAGGTCAATCACTTTGTCTATGCCGAGTCCCGCCGGCGGGGCGTGTTGTGCAATGTGGTGGATGATCCGCCTTACTGCGATTTTTATTTTGGCGCGGTGGTCAAGCGCGGGGACCTGCAGATCGCCATCTCCACCGGAGGGCAAAGCCCCGCTCTGGCGCAGCATCTGCGGCGGCAATTGGAAGACCAGTTTGGTCCGGAATACGAGGCATGGGTGAGCGAGCTGGGGCGGCAGCGACGCACGATTCTGGAGACGCATCCCGCTACCCCGGAGCGCAAGAGGATGCTGCATCAGCAGGCGCAGCAGAAGCCTCCCCATCAGCCGGCAGTCCGATCGCATCAGGGCGGAGCCACCGAAGAAAAAAGTACAGAGAGAAAAGTTTATTTGATCGGCGCCGGTCCCGGCGATCCCGAGTTGCTGACCTTAAAGGCCCACCGGCTGATATCGGCGGCGGACGTGGTGCTGCACGACGAGCTGATTTCGGCGGAGATTCTCAGTCTGGCGAAGCCGGATGCGTTGCTCCTGAATGTGGGGAAGCGGCATGGCGAGAAATCCATGACCCAGGAGAAGATCCATGCCATGCTCCTCTTTTTTGCCGCGCCCGGGCGCACCGTGGTCCGGCTTAAGGGAGGCGATCCTTCGATCTTCGGGCGGGCAGCCGAGGAGATGGAAATACTCAAAGCCGCGGGGATTGAAGTCGAGGTGGTCCCCGGCATTACCGCCGCCGTAGCCGCCGCCGCCAGCGCGCAAGTCTCGCTTACCGACAGGCGCACAGCTTCGAGCGTGCTGTTCGTCTCCGGACATCAGTGCGCCGGCAAGGGCGGTCCGGATTGGGAACGGCTTGTGCGCCAGGATATCACGCTGGCCATCTACATGCCTGGCACGAATTATGCCGCGTTAGCGGAAGAGTTGAAGAGAGCCGGTCTCTCCGGTGCGACTCCTTGCCTGATCGTCTCCCGCGCCGGTACTTCAGCCCAGCAGTCGCGCCGGGCCACGCTTTCCCAACTCGCGAAGGCAGCGCCGTTGCCCGCGCCATCAATATTGCTGGTCGGCGAGGCCATGAGGGAGAAGCGGCGGAACGCGGTGGACAGCCTGGATAAACCGCTATGGGAGCGGCGCTTTGAGGCGAGGGAAAATTTTGCGCGGGAGAGCTGGAAGTAAAGCGGCACGCCATTTCAAAGGACTTCATCATGCAAGAGCAGATCATTTCATCCATTCAGCGGGACCTGGAAACGTGGGAGGCGCAAGACGTGCTCGCCTGGGGTCTCCAGGAATTTGGGCCTGAAATCAGTATTGCCTCCAGCTTTGGGGCTGAAGATATGGTGCTCCTCGATCTGGCCGCGCAGGTTGGCCGGGGCATCTCCGTCTTCACGCTGGACACCGCATTCCTCTTTCCGGAGACATATCAGCTCATAGAAGCCGCGGAGGCGAAGTACGGCATCGTGGTCGAGAGGCTTCAGCCCGCGCTTACGCCGGAGGAGCAGGCCGGTCTATACGGCGATGCCCTGTGGAGGCGCGAGCCGGACAAGTGCTGCTCCATCCGCAAAGTTGAGCCATTGCGGCAAAAACTCTCCACGCTGCGCGCATGGGTCACCGGAGTCCGTCGCGATCAATCCCCCACCCGCGCCAACACCGCCAAGGTTGAATGGGACCCTAAGTTCGGATTATTCAAAATTAATCCGCTTGCCGATTGGACGAGCCAGCAGGTTTGGGACTACATACGCCTGCGGGAGGTCCCATATAACCCGCTGCATGAAGAAAATTATCCCAGCATCGGCTGCACCCATTGCACGCGCGCCGTTCGTCCGGGAGAAGACGAGCGCGCCGGGCGCTGGTCCGGATTTGCAAAAACCGAGTGCGGGCTGCACCTGAAGTAATTCCGGCTGATCTTCCGGCACAAAAAGTTCAGGACGTACATTGAAGGCCAACAGAGAAACAGGAAGCGGAGACCGATGATTAGCGCAACCGAAATACCCGGGAAGGAGCGGCCTTCCGAGGTCCAGCACAAGCTCACGCATTTGCGGGCGCTGGAGGCGGAGAGCATCCACATCATCCGGGAGGTAGTCTCGGAATTTCAAAAGCCGGTGATGTTGTACTCCATCGGCAAGGATTCGTCGGTCATGCTGCGGCTGGCCCAAAAGGCCTTTTATCCCGAGCCGATTCCATTTCCCCTGCTGCATATCGACACCAGTTACAAGTTCCGGGAGATGATCGAATTTCGCGATCTCCAGGCGAAACGCCTGGGGGTGGACCTGATCGTCCATACCAACCAGAAGGCCCTGGATGATGGCGCCAACCCTTTCAAGCTGGGAACGCAGCGCTGCTGTGAACTGCTCAAGACCACCGCGCTGCTCGATGCGTTGAAGGCTGGAGGTTTCGATGCGGCCTTCGGCGGCGCCCGCCGCGATGAAGAGCGCTCGCGCGCCAAGGAGCGCATCTATTCCTTCCGCGACGCGGCAGGGCAATGGGACCCGAAGAACCAGCGTCCGGAATTGTGGAACCTGTTCAACGGACGCGTGAAGCCGGGCGAGAGCATCCGCGTATTCCCGCTCTCGAATTGGACTGAGCTCGACATCTGGCAGTACATCCATCTCGAGAAGATCCCGATTGTGCCGCTCTATTTTTCGCAGGAGCGATGGATGCTGGTGCGCGGAGAGTCGCTGGTCCCCATCGAGCAGCCGTTTATCCCGCGCCTTCCCCATGAACAGCCGCAACTGGTGCGCTGCCGCATGCGCTCCCTGGGATGCAGCCCGTGTACCGGCGCGATCCGCTCGGAGGCCGATACGCTCCCCAAAATCATCGCGGAGCTGATCTCATTCCGCCGCTCGGAACGGGAAAACCGCGCCATCGATCATGACCTCGATGGCTCGATGGAAATCAAGAAACGGGCAGGATACTTTTAATGGCTTCTACTGTTGCGGTTGATGTCGAGTTGGAGCGGTTCTTTCAGGGAGAGCAGGAAAAAGACCTGCTGCGGCTTACCACCGCCGGCAGCGTGGACGATGGAAAGTCCACGCTCATTGGGCGGCTTTTGTATGACTCGCAGAGCGTCTATGAAGACCAGTTGCAGTCGGTAAGCCGGGCCTCCGCCACGCGCGGCCCAGGGACGCTGGACCTCTCTTTGCTTACCGATGGACTGCGCGCCGAGCGGGAGCAGGGGATCACCATCGATGTGGCCTACCGGTATTTCGCCACTCCCAAACGCAAGTTCATACTCGCGGACACGCCCGGGCACGTGCAATACACGCGCAACATGGCGACCGGAGCATCCACCGCCGAACTGGCGATTGTGCTGCTCGATATCCGCCGGGGCGTTCAGGAGCAGTCCCGCCGCCATGCCTACATCCTTTCGCTGCTGGGAATCAGCCACTTGATTGTGGCCGTCAACAAGATGGACCTGATCGGCTACGATGCCGAAGCCTTCGAAAACATTCAGCGGGAGTTCTCATCGTTTTTGCGGGAGCTGGATTTTGACGAAGTCTACTGGGTCCCCATCAGCGCCCTGGCCGGCGACAATATCGTGGAGCGGAGCCGCCACATGCCCTGGTTCAAGGGAAGTCCCATCCTGGAATACCTGGAAAATGTGGAGATACGCAAATCCCGTAACAATGCTCCCTTTCGCTTTCCGGTGCAGCGGGTCGCGCGTCCGAACCTGGATTTCCGGGGATACAGCGGCTCCATCTCTTCCGGAACAATTCATCGCGGCGACAGGGTCAAAATTCTTCCCGGAGGACGTACCACGCGGGTAAAAAGCATCACCACCTTCGATGGGGACCTGGAACTGGCCTATGCGCCCATGCCGGTGACGCTGCAACTGGAAGACGAGATTGACATCAGCCGTGGCGATCTTATCTGCTCCCCCGAGGCGCGGCCAATGATTTCCAGGGCCTTTGAAGCAAAGATTGTGTGGTTCGGCGAGCGTCCACTGGAGCTGGGCCGCAAATACCTGTTCAAGCACACCACGCGTTTCATGCGCGCCGAGATCAGGTCTCTGAGTTACCGCCTCAATATCCAGAGCTTTACCAGGGAAGCCGCCGAAACCCTGAACATGAACGATATCGGCGTCGCCGAAATCGAAAGCACGCAGGAGCTCTATTTCGATCCCTACACGGAAAACCGCCTCACCGGCAGCGCCGTCATCATCGATCCGGAGACGAATTTCACCGTTGGAGCGGTCATGCTGGTTGCCCCCGTGCAGGAGCGGCATTCGGCGGTGGCCTTTGCCGGAACAAATCGCGAGCGGGTGGCCGCTCAAGAACGGATTGCGAAGTTTGGACATCGCCCGGCGGTGCTCAATTTTGCTAAACGCGAGAGGCTGGCCTACATGGTCGAGCGCAGGCTCTTCGAAAACAATGTAAGGGTAGTCCTGCTTCCGCAAGAGCAAAGGCAAGGGGACGAAAAGATCATGGCCGCGCT
>CAYTQA010000005.1:0-22136 GCA_964439495.1 uncultured Terriglobales bacterium
CGTTCAAAAGGGACCATGAGTTACTTTAAAAACCTGCTCTCTCCTGGCACTCTGGTCAAAGATCCCGAAGTGCTGATTGAGTTTAAAGGGCAGATTTTTGGCGTCAGCAACGCAGCCGGAACAAATCTCTACGATCGGTTGCTGGAAGCCCTGGGGGCCTCTACCTCCATTCAGAAGCAGAAATTTAGGGAAGATAATTTAGACGCCCTGGTTTTTTTGAGCGATTCCGAAGGAAGAAAATCCGTAAAAACACTGGAGCAGTTGCGCGCAATCTCAGACGAGATTGCACCGCAGGAACAAAGGATGGTGGCGGTCGGTCCGCAGGAACACTCTCAGCGGCGCAATCTGCTCGTCCTCTGCCTGCTTATACTCTCGGGAATGCTTGCTTCCGCTTACATCTATGCCAGGCGGATCCCCATGACTCCCAACCAGCAACTGGCAAGATTGCAGAGCACCGCATTTGAAGGAACTCTAAGGCCCACAGAGGAACTGTCATACATCTCTTTTAACTCCGGGATTGTTCAAGACGTGACTGTGAAACCGGGGGACAAAGTCGAAAAGGGGCAAGTCCTGATCAGGTTGCAGGATGGTGAAGCCGAAGCCGCCCTGGATGACGCCAAGTTTGAAGAGCAGGAAGTCCAGAAGGAACTGCTGACATTGAGGACCCGACTGGCCAAGGCGAATGCCAGCGTTATTCTGGCCCAGGAGAAGGCCCAGCATGTCCCGACCCGGCAGTGGCGCGATTCGGTCGAACGAGCGCAGGCCTCTTACGACCTGTCCCTTTCCCGTTATAAACGCGCGGAAGAGCTGCATAAAGCGGGGATCATGGCGCAACAGGATTTCGAAATCGCGGAAAATGAACTTCGGCTGGCCAAAAACGATCTGCAAAACGCAAAGGTCCTGGACTCCGGCTCCAAAGCGGCAGAGAGCGCTCAGGAGGCGCAAGGCCGCCTTCAGGCCGAGCTTGCCGCGAAGGAACAACAGCAAATTCTGGAACGTGCCAGCCTGAAAGTCCAACAGGCACAGCAACGGGCGGACGCAGCGACCATCCGCGCCACGGAAAAAGGCGTTGTTTTGGATTTATTTGTGAGGCCGGGAGACCAGGTGGCTGTTGGAAACAAGCTGCTTCGTCTGGCAAGGATCGAACAATTAAAGACCGTGGTCCCGGTTTCTGAGACCATTATGAAGGCATTGCATATCGGACAAAAGGCCCGGGTACTGATTCCGACCCTCCCGCCCCAGGAGATCGAGGCCCACATAACACGCATCAATCCATTGCGGGCAGCCAATATGGACCACGAAGTCGATGTAGAGTTCGACAATAAAACCGGCGAGCTGCTGGCTGGTCAACCCGCCGAAGTTTATTTCCTGAAGGACTGAGCGTTATGGGCGACCTTTCGGTACTCCTGACCACGGAAGGGACCTATCCATTCCATCGCGGTGGCGTAAGCACATGGTGCCATGCGCTCACCCAGAATCTGCCGGAAATCGATTTCACGCTGCTCGCCGTTACCATGCATCCGTTTCTCGAGCAGCAATATGAATTGTCCTCCAATGTGCGTCATGTGCTCACAGTCCCGCTCTGGGGGCTTAATCAGCCGGCGGAATATTCCTGGCATCATCCGGTTTCCCAGGTACTGTCGCAAAAATGGGAGACCAATGAGAAGTCCGTCTCGGCCGCGTTTCTCCCCATTTACAAAAAGTTCTTATATGGCATTCTCTCCAATGAAGTGAATCCATCTCAGCTTGGCCTGGAGATGGTGGCCATGCATGAATATTTTCAGCATTATGATTATGCCCGCAGCATGCGCGCCCAGTGTGTCTGGAAATCGTTTGCGAAGATTGTGAATGAGTGTTGGAGCGGCCAATATCCCGGGCAAAGTGAACCCAGCCTGGCGGAGATCACGGAAGCGTCACGCCTGTTGTACCACTTTTTTATTACACTGCATTATCCGGTACCGCGGACCGATGTCACGCATTCGGCGGCAGCGGCCTTTTGCGGTATTCCCTGCATCATCTCCAAGGTCCAGCATGGAACTCCATACCTCCTTACTGAACATGGCGTATACGTTCGCGAACAATATCTGAACCTGCGGCGATATGTCTCGTCCTTCTTTGTGCGCTGGTTTTTATACAAGCTGATTGGCGCGGTTGCCCGGATCAATTATTTCTACGCCGACCAGGTATCGCCCGTCTGCGCCTACAACACCCGGTGGGAGCGCTGGTGGGGCGTGGACGCAGGAAAGATCAAAGTCATTTACAACGGTGTCGATCCGGAGCGATTCCGTCCCACGAAGACATTCCCCAATCCGCGGCCGGTGGTATCGAATGTGGCCCTTATTTTCCCCTTGAAAGGCCAGCGGGACCTTATCGAGGCCGCCGCGCAAATCAAGCAGGAGATCTCCGAGGTGGAATTCCGTTTATACGGCTCACCCAGCGATCCGGACTATTTTGCGGAGTGCCAGGAAAAAGTAAAGAAGCACAACCTGGAAGGGACGATTGTCTTTAGCGGCCCAACCAATGAGCCGTGGCAGGTCTTCAGTCAAGCCGATATTGTCGCCTTCGCCAGTGTCTCGGAGGGATTTCCCTACGCTGTGATTGAAGCCATGCTGTGTGGAGCGGCCATTGTGGCCACAGATGTTGGAGGAGTAGGTGAGGCGCTGGCCGACAGCGGCATCCTGGTCCGTCCCGGCCATCCTGAAGAGTTGGCGGCTGCCATCACAAGACTTCTGCGTTCCCCACAGGAAAGAGTCGCTTTGGGGGAGAAGGCGCGAGTCCGTGCCCTGCAACTTTTTACCCAGGATAAATTCCAGAAGCAATATAGGGAAACCTATCGCCGTTTAGCGGGATTGGAATCCGCTTCCCTTGAATTCATGCCCGATGTCGTGGCATGAACGGCGTTCGGACGAAAAACTGGCGTGTGGGTCCTGGTATCAAGAACGATCTTTCCTGTATCGGTGGAGCGCGAAAGCTGATGGTCTGTGTCGTGAACGGAGGAAGTGAAATGGCTCCCTATTTCCCCGCTTCCCTTTGGACATTCCACCTGGGTCAATTGATTATTACTGCTGCTGAAGTTGGTTTCTCCCCAGCCAAAACCGTCAAGCTGCCACAGGACCGCATTCCACCAGGCATAATCGAACTGTTGCTGGTTAAGAACAGCCGCTTTTGAGGTGGTGACGGCGAAAATCCGGGTTTTACTCCGCCTGCGGGATTCAAGCGCCTGAAGGATGCGGTGTTTTAAGAGCTCGGAAGAGTCGTACTCTCCTTCCCGGATTTGAAAAGATTCAATCAGCAGCATGTCTGTGGCGCCCATTTGGGAATGTTCGCCGTTCGGATTGCCACCTCCGGCCGCATTCAGTGGCACTATTCTGTCGCCAGCGATATCTTCAGGATGGAAGGCATTTACCATCGCCTGTAACCCCAGCCTGTGAATGTAGTTCAATATCTCATTCTGTCGCGAACGAGTCACCCCATAATCGAATCCAGCCTCGTCCAGAAAGATGCCGGAGGCCCCCATTTTTTCCCATAAATCCATGCGATGTTTCAGCTCCGAAAGAACAAGATGCTGGGAATTGCCTAAATCCACATATCCAAAGACCTGAACAGGGGTGGAAGCGCGCTTCAGGGCTGCAATAAGCTCTTTGGTTTTGTTGTGTTCTTCCAGACCGGGCCCTGCCGGACGGCGCCCCGGTTGAACATCATCGAACTCCAGTCCATCCCCCAGCACCAGCACATCGTATTGGGAAAAAGTCGCGACAGCCCTGGCCACATCTCCATTGGCTCCATTCACCAGGCTGGGGTACCCATAATAGATAGCTAACTGTTCAGGCAGCAGCAACGCCGGCTTTCTCATCTTACAGTTCGCACGTAAGTCACTACTCATAACTAAGTTGGAGAGTACCATGCACAGCAAAACCATTTTAAGGCTGCGCAGCACTCTTCCTCGAGGCGCATGAATCCCCATCCCTTCAGCAAGCTGGTTGAAAACGTCTCGGACATAAGCCCCGAATTGGCCGACATCTGGGAAGCGACCGCCGTCATCGAGTCGCTTGGGTACAACGACCACGCTATTTATGAGGAATTCCGGTTGACCAGCACACGCTCCGCCGGAGAGCTGGTCTTCCAGATGCGACCGCAAGTTGCCTCGGGACCTCATGCGAAAGAGCAGCCCTCGCGCGGACGGCTCATTCGCCAGGAGCTTGGGAGTTTTCTCGAAAAGTTTTCTTCAACCTTCATCTATGCGCTGCCATGGATCTTGATGCTGATTTTAGAATACACGCGGCCGCGCCTGGTAGACGTGCCTCCCAGCCTGGGCGGCCCTCTAAGTGTGGCACTGATGGCCAGCCTCATAACCAGTGGCGGCTTTATCCAAATCATTGCCCGCCGCGGCCGCTTTTATATGTGTCTGAAAGAGGTCAGCCTTGCCCGGGGCATTTGTGAACGCTTCTTCCTTCTTGGCCTTGCCACGACGTTGTTCTTCTGCGTCCTGGGGATCATGGCGGGATCTTATCTCAGGCTGTTTCCCGGTAAGGCGTTGTTGCTGGGGGCACTTTACTACCTTCTATTAAGCCTGCTGTGGATGCTTTCAGCGATGCTTTCAATTCAGAGCCATTACTGGCGCATTCCCGCCGTGTTTTTCAGCGCAGGCCTGGTTTTCCTCCTGTTGCGCTCGTTCGCAAAGCTGAACTCGCTGGCTGCTCTGTTTGGTTGTGTTCTGGCGGCAGTGATTGTCGCCGCCCTGATCGCTCATAAAGGTTTCAGCAGCCAGTCAAAACGGGCCATCCGCGCCAGGATGCAGTTGCCGCGTCTGCCCATTCTCTTTCATGCGCTTGCCCCCTACTTTTTATATGGCGTCGCTTACTTCAGCTTTATTTTCCTCGATCGGTTCTCGGCCGGGACGGCCGTCAACTCTGTTTCGGGACTGGCCTTCGGAATCGATGCACAATATAAGCGTGGCATGGATTTGGCGTTGCTTAGTTTTCTATGCCTTGCGGGACTGGTTGAATTTCTCAGCTTTAAACTGATGGAGCTTTGCCAGAAAAAGGCGAAGTTCCTCGGAATAAGCCACATCCGGGAGCTGCGCTTCGTCCTGCGCCGCGCATGGAAGCGACATGTTCTCTCCATCGCGATCACCTTCTGCTTATTTGCGACGGCGAGTTGGTTCTTCTTTACGCATCTGAAGCCCGAAGCAGCAACTTTGGATGTCCTCTCCACCAACATATTAGGCGGGGTTGGTTATTTATTTCTCAGCATCGGACTCTATAACGCCATATTTTTATTAAGCGTGGACCGCCTGATTCTGTTGATGCGCGCTCTTCTTCCGGCATTGGCCGCGAACCTGGTGATCGGTTACACCTTGAGCCATGCCATCAATGTTTACTATGCCGCCCTGGGACTCGCAATCGGAGCTGTAATTTTTGCCGTCCGCTCCAGTTTTGCAGTCCGGGAGACGATCGACCATCTGGATTACGCGTACGCCGGGGCCTGACCTATGTTGCTTAAGGAGATCGTCATTTTCGCGTGGATCAATGCCATCTGCATCGTTCTTTTCGCATGGCTCCCGCGCTATATCTTTCCTAAATCGAAGCACGATTCCTGCCTGGGCAGAGCGTCTCGCATGTTCCTTTTTACATGGCTGGCGGTAGTAATTCTGGGCAATTTGCGTGTGTTGAACACGATTACGCTGCTCCTTTGTTATGGGGTGTTTCCATTCTTTTATTGGTTGAAGGGCAATTATCGGCAGCTTGATACCGCAGTGGAAGGGGCCGGCAAACATCTGGTCATTAAGGTGGCCGGAGCTTTGGAAAATTATCCTCGGCTCCTGCCCGCATTGATTGCCTCGCCACGTCTATGGTTCAGCAACCTGAAGGCCCGAAGCCGGGATTGCTGTTCAGGATACGGGTGGCAACTTTTTGTGGTCGGACTTACGCTGGGCTTTGGCATCGCTTTTCGTCTCGCCCGTCCATTGACGGAATTAAGGCTGGGAAGCCCTGAAGGCTACGCGAATTTATTGCGCATGCACGAATTATTATCCGGAATGCGGCCGAGTGAAAATCCTTTCGTGGCTGTAGCCACGGCCATTTCCCTGGTCAGCTCCGCGAATCCAATGCAGGTGATTCGCTTTTTGCCTGTGATTGCAGGCATTGGGGTCGTGGTGGTGGCTGCCTATGGAATTTGGCTGAGTACTCGCAACAGCGCCGCGGCACTCGCGGGTCTTTATCTCTTAGGGGCTTGCGCCTTTATTCCGCCGGCATTCATGGCCGACGCTCTCAAGGATTCCATGCCGGAGCTCTCGCGCACCATGCAAGCTGTGCTTACCCATCAATGGGCCGGCGGGAGCCTGGAGTTTGGCCTTCTGTTTGCAATCCTGGCGCCGGTCCTGGTTTTACGTGATGGAGCTAACTCCAGAGGAACTTTAAGCGGCGTAGCCTGCTGCCTGTCTATCGTGGCCTTCTCCGCGCCCTGGTTATTGTTGCCGGCGCTTCTGTGGACGATCAGCAGCCTCGTAGCTCCTCAACTTGGGCCTGCCGCCGCTGGAATTGTCTGGATTGTGCTTGCGATTACCGCAGCGGTCCCCAACGCCCAAGGAAAGTTTGGCGAAAGCTTTTTGCTGACTGTCCCGGTGGGAATCGCATTACTTCTCGCTGCAATGATTGCTTTTCTGCACCGGCTTCTGGAGCCATGGTTCCAGGAATATGCGGACCCCCTGCTCGCCAGTTTGGTCATAATACCGTCAATCATGTTTTTTCTTCCCTCCAATGCCACCGGCAAACCGCTGGAGTACGATGCCGCCGCCAGGCAGACCCTAAAAATAGCCAGCCACTATCCGCAGTTAAATTGGATACTGATCGCCCCAGGGGAACAGATGGCGGAGATTTATGGCCAGGGCTGGCATGAAGATTTGGCGAAATTTGTGCGTCGCGGAGAAACTGCAGGAACCGCCGCCGCTTTTGATTTCGGTATTCCCGTCGAGGACGTGTTCGTCATGGTGGAAATGCGGCCCTTTCGGACCTTTGAATCGGAGCCGGAAGAAGTTCCTGCCGCAACCCTGAAAGACGCTAGCTATCGGCAATATCGTTCTCCCGCCGGGCGCGCCAGCCTGGAATTCGCCGCCCTGCACCTATGCGAGTCTTACTGGAACACCCACCCACAAGGAGAGGTTTTTTATGAGGACGAGACGATGAGGATTTATCACTTTCATTCCACCTCCAGTCTCCCCTAGGGGCGCTCCCCTCCCATCTGTCCTCTGCTCCGTGATTCTGCTCCGGGGTAGCGCACCCGCAGCTTACGGTATGCATCTTAGTTCCTGGATTGGCGTATGAACACACGCCGTCGGGGTCCTTGGACATGAGTCTATTCGGGAAATTTTATCGCGGTCCGCTTCGTCCATTGCTTTCTTTTTTTATCTTCTCCCTCCTGCTGCTGGCGGGCTGCGGAGGGACAGGAACAAGTAAGAGTTCGCCAGCCACTGCCCAGGATTCGACTGTCACCGCCCCATCTCCCGCCTTGGCTGCCGCTGGCCTTAAGGTCCTGGTGATAGCCGCGGATGGCAATGAGGCAGACTTCTCCGCCATCCAGCAGGCGCTGAACGCGGCCAATATGAATGCTACTTATTATTTCGCGGCCAAAACTCCCGGAGGACTGACCCCGGATAAGCTTACGAGCAACGGCCAACCTCTTTACCAGGCGGTGATCCTGACCACTGGCAGCGTCGCTTTCACGCCCGACATCGGTCAAACCTGGCTTTCGGCGCTCACCAATACGGAATGGCAGACGCTCTGGAGCTTTGAATCCTCCAATGCAATTCGGGAAGTAAGCTGGTATACCTATCCCACTGCGGTTTACGATTTTGCGAATACGCCCATACCGGTTAACACTCTTTCCGGACCGTCATTTACCGCCCAGTTTACCGCAAGCGGCCAATCGCTTTTCTCCCATGCCAATTCAACCTCGCTCACAATCTCGGGGGCCTTTCTTTATCTGGCCCAGCCGGTGGCCGACGGCGCCAATACTCCATTGCTGGTAGATAATGCCGGCAACGCGCTCGCCATGGTACACAAGGATTCCAATGGACGTGAGGTGCTGGTACTCACCTTTGACAGCAATGCCAAATTGCCGCATATCCAGCAGATCGCTCCCGATCTGCTTTTGTGGCTGGCGAAAAAGTAATTGCCAGAGTCACTCTTTTTGGGGTTAAACGAAAGATCTTAACTAATGAGGCAACACGCCTTCCAGTGGACCTCTCCAATGTTGCAGGACGTTCTACTTTGGACAAACTTGCTCTGGCAACAAAGTAGTCGCTCCGGATTGCTTTAGAAGAGGGCCCCGCCAAATGCCATTTCGTCGAACTCACTCGCTATATCTGTCTGTACTTTGGCTTCTAATCACATTTACCGCCTCGCGTGCGGCACATGCGCAGACTACCTGCAGCAGCACCAGCATAAACATGCAATTGCTTGTCATTTCGGCAGATGGTTCGGAAGCCGATTTACCGGCAATCACCCAGGCGCTGGATTATCTCGGAACGCCCTACACCGTTTATGTAGGATCTAAAACCCCTGGGGGATTGACTCCCACTATGCTCGCCACTGGCTGCAACGGAAATTATCAGGGGGTCATTCTGACCACAGGTAATCTGGCCTATACGCCGGATGGAGGCGCTACCTGGCTGAGCGCCCTTACATCGCAGGAGTGGCAGAATCTTTGGACCTATGAGTCCACATTTAAAGTCCGTCAGGCCACCTGGTTTACTTATCCCACGCCAGACTTTGGGTTCAACGGATCGGTTACGGCGGTCAGCACGAATACGACTCCGGTGACGGCGCAATACACCACGGCTGCGGCCCCGATATTTCCCTATGTGAACCGTTCCACTCCGTTGAATATCAGCCTTGCCTATACGTATCTGGCCGCGCCCGCAAACGATGGGAGCACCACTCCTTTGCTCACCGATGCCAATGGCGATGCGCTGGCGCTGGTCCATAACTATTCCGATGGACGCCAGAACCTGGCATTGACCTTCGACAGCAATCCCAACCTCCTGCACAATATGGTGCTCTCTTATGGCGTGGTGAACTGGGTGGCGAAAGGGCTGTTCCTGGGGGAACGTCACGCGTATATGGATATTCAGCCGGATGATGTTTTCATCGACGATAACATCTGGACGGTGGGAACCCCATGCGGCACGCCGGTTGACAACACGACCACAACCTATCGCATCACGGGCCAGGACCTCACGATGGTTGCGCTATGGCAGCAGGGAGTGCAATCGCATCCTACCTCCGCGCAATTTCGCCTGGAGATGCCCTTTAATGGCGTGGGCACAACGAAAATTTATAAACCCGATACCCTGACTCCCACGGCCAAACAGTTGCAAGGCCAATTCAAGTGGATCAGCCATACCTACGACCACGAAAACCTCGACAACGCCACCTATGCTTTCACCATGAGTGAACTCACGGACAACAATAAAGTGGCGAAGAAAATGGGCTTCAAGATTTACAGCAAGGCGAACCTGATCACGCCCGATGTGTCCGGCCTGACCAATCCTGCCGCATTGCAGGCAATGTACGATGCGGGGGTCCGCCAGATTGTGACCGATACTTCCAAACCGGGATATAACAATCCTTCTCCCAATGCCGGCATATGGAACCAGTATGTGCCCGGAATCTTCATGATCCCACGGCATCCCCTCAATCTGTATTACAACGTAACCACTCCGGCGGAGTGGGTGGCGGAATACAACTGCATGTATCAGAGCTATTGGGGACGGGCATTCAGTTACAACGACATCCTGGAAAATCAGGGCAATCAGATGCTCACCTATCTCTTGAAAGGCGACATGGATCCGCTGATGATGCACCAGCCCAACATGCGGGCCTACGATGGAGTGCACAGCCTATTGGGAGATCTGGTGGACCGGGCGTTTGCAAAGTACAACTCATATTTTAATTTGCCGGTGCTCAGTCCGACCCACAATCAGATAGCCGCCCTCATGCAGTTACGCATGGCGTATAACGCCTCCGGCGTGAAAGGGACGATCAGCGGAAATACCATTACACTGACTGCCCAGCAGGGCGCGGTAATCCCCGTCACCGGGCTGAAAAGCACGGGATCGGAGAGTTATGGCGGGCAAAATATCTCCCACATTTCTCTTGCAGCGGGACAAAGCATTACCTTGCCATTGCAATAATGAATGCTGTTACCGGGGGCCGCTTAGGTGGTCCCCGGTATCATCTGTATTCTTTTCACGAACAGCTTTAACGCGCAATGCCGCGATTAGAGCGCCTTATCCACCTTGGCGGCCACCTGTGGCTTCCTTGCCGCTTCGATGGCCAATGCAGCCTGAATGAGCGCGACGTGGGTGAACGCCTGTGGAAAATTCCCCAGCAGTTCGCCGGAATCGGGATCGATCTCCTCGGAAAACAGTCCCAGATCATTGGCGTATCGCAGAGTACGACGCATCGACTCTTCCGCCTCGAAGATTCTGCCTGACTTCGCCATGTTTTCTATGAGCCAGAAGATGCAGGGAGTAAATGTGCCCTCTCCGTTCAGAGCGCCGTCAAGATTCAGGTTGCGGTAGACCAGCCCATTCTTCATCAGCCTCTGCTCGATCGCGGCCATCGTGCTCCCCATGCGGGAGTGGTCGGATTCGGGGAACCCCAGCAGTGGAAGCCGCAGCACGGAAGCGTCCAGCTCTTTAGCGCCATAGGATTGTGTGTAAGCCCTTAATTCCGGGTCGTATCCTTCCTTCTCGATGGAGTCGCGGACCTCGTCCCGCACCGCTCGCCACTTTTCAAGATCTTCCTGTTTGGCTTTAAAACGTTTCCCGATCCCGAGGGCGCGGTCCAAAGCGACCCAGCACATCCCCTTGGAATATACAAAGTGGCGCGCCCCTAAACGGGTCTCCCAGATACTTTCATCGGGATTGCGCCAGAGCCGGCATACCGATTCCGCCCCTTTTCGAGTAAGAAACCAGACCGTCTCATCATCGCCATCGTGCAGCTCTTCGGAGTGGATAAAAAGATCGATACAGTCAATGAGTTCTCCAAATATGTCCAATTGCAGCTGGCCAGCGGCCTTATTCCCCACCCGCACCGGACGCGAGCCACAGAAACCGTCGAGATGTTCGCACTCATATTCATCCTGAGGAACCCCGCCTTGAAGGGTATAGAGCGTCCGGATTCCGCTCTGAGGAACAGCGTCGTGCAAAAAACGAAAAAAACGGTTTGCTTCTTGGTGATACCCCAGGCCCAGCAATGCCCTCAAGGTGAAGCTGGAATCTCGCAGCCAGACAAAGCGGTAATCCCAATTCAGCGGTCCGCCAGGCGCTTCGGGCAGCGAGGTAGTGACCGCGGCCAATAAAGCCCCGGTCGGTTCATAAACCAGAAGCTTCAAGGCAAGCGCGCTTCGCAGCACGGCATCTCCATACTCTCCCCTATAGAGGCATTTCTTCGACCATCGTTCCCAGAAATTCCTGGTCGATTCAAGCCACTCTCGAATCGTGCGTAAAGAGGCCGGATGCGCCAGCACATCGGCCGTATAGTTCAGGACAAGAGCAAATTCTTCTCCTGGCTTCATTCCGGCGTGGGTTGTTATGCGCTCTCCACGAACTTCGAGTTCTCCACTGGTCGCATAGATATGCAGTCCGTTCTTCTCAGCGCACTCGACAAATATTCCCGCCGGATCTAACCTGCGCATGGCCGGCTTTTTCAGATCGAAACCGATCTTGGGACAGAGGGAAACTTCGAACGAAACGCTTCCCTGCTCACACTTGAATACCCGGACCAGGCCGGTGATGCCCGAGCGATGGCCGTCTTGCGAGGAATCGGCCGCCGTATGCCAGGGCATGAAGTCCTGCACCAACAGCACGCCGTTTGAACTCTGAAAACGCGTCTCGAGAATGTTCGTGTCATCCAGATATCGCCGTGACACACTCTCCAGGCCGGTCACATGTATTTCGCAACTCCCGCCCTTGTCATCATCCAGCAGCTTGCAGAAGAAGGGCCCGCTATCGAAATCTGGCGCGCAGAACCAATCGATGGAACCGTGGCGGCCAATAAGCGCCGCCGTCACTTCGTTCCCGATTACTCCATAATCGGCAATGGCGCATTTTGGCTTCCGGTTGCTCACATGAATTTTGATGCTGCTTCATCTGCCCGCATAAGGGGTATCGCAGGATCTGGCAAAGCAGCCAAGTCTCTGAATGAAGGATTTTGGCAAGGAAGCGCCGGGCAGGCTGCTTCCTGAAAGGCATAACTCCAGGACTAATTGACCCGCTGCCCGTTCTGCTCGCCGAATTGGTAGCCTAATCCTCTTACGGTATGGATCAGCTTGGGGGAGTGCCCCTCGTCCAGCTTTTTGCGCAACATCGCGATATACACTTCCACGACATTGGTCCCGGGATCGAAATCGAGTTGCCAGACCTGTTTTAGAATCGTGGACCGGGTGAGACTCTGGCCCACGTTGCGCATGAAATACTCCAGCAGAACAAATTCCCGCGAGGTGAGATCAATCACTCTCCCTTCGCGCGTTACCTTGCGATTCATTCGGTCCAATTCGAGATTGCGATAACGCAGCACAGCCTCGCTGTCCTGCGGAGCGCGCCGGCGCAAAGCGCGGATACGGGCGGAAAGCTCGCCAAAGGAGAACGGCTTAATCAGGCAGTCGTCGGCGCCCAAGTCCAGGCATTCGATCCGGGACTCCACGGCGCTTCTGCCCGTGAGCACCAGAATGGGGGTCTTCCGGTCCGTGCTGCGGATGTCCCGCAAGATTCCGATGCCATCTTTTCCAGGAAGATTCAGATCGAGCAATATCAGGTCGTATTCGATTTTTTTTAAGGCAGCCTGCGCCGCTTCCGCGTCGTGGGCTATATCCACTTTATAATTTTCAGCGGCCAGCCCTTGCTGCACCAATTGAGAGATTTCAGGATCGTCATCTACGATTAAAATATTCATGGAGTGTTGGGTCCCCAAAGCAGGGTGCTGAATCTTGAAAATTGCCCGGTATTAAATTGCATTAATTAAAGGTAACGAATTTATCGTAGAACGACAATAAAGATAAAACTAAGGTAACTTCCGTAATAACCTCCGCCTTCGCTTAAGTATCTGAGATGTTAGAGGCAATCAAGTGAGAGCTGTTGTCATTTCCAAAGCCGGTGGGCCTGAGGTCCTGGTCATTCAGGATGTGGAACAGCCAAAGCCGGCGCCCGAGCAAGTCCTTGTCCGGGTAAAGGCCTCGGCCCTCAATCGCGCCGATCTGTTGCAGCGGCAGGGCCACTATCCCGCTCCGTTTGGTTTCCCCCAGAACATTCCCGGCCTTGAATTCGCCGGAGAAGTCGTGGAAACGGGCGCGCTCGCGCGGATGTGGAAACCGGGCCAGCGTGTTTTTGGAATCACCGGTGGCGGGGCGCACGCGGAATTTGTCGCCGTCCACGAGCGCACGCTGGCTGAAATTCCTCGCAACCTGAGCTGGAGCGAAGCCGCCGCCATTCCCGAGGTCTTCATCACCGCGCAGGACGCATTATGGAAGCAGGCCGCGCTGCGGCCTTCCGAGATCGTGTTTGTGAATGCGGTTGGCAGCGGCGTTGGCCTTGCAGCGGTGCAACTTGCCCGCGCGCTGGGCGCGGAGGTTTATGGCTCCTCGCGGACCCAGGATAAAATCGAGCGCGCTCGCGAATTCGGACTGACCCAGGGGACCATTGCCGATTCGGCGGACGAGCTGCCGGAAAAATTTCAACATCTCACCGGCGGACGCGGAGCGGATATTGTGCTCGATCTGCTTGGCGGAGCTTACGTGAATGCCGGCATCAAACTGCTGGCACCGCAGGGCCGAATGATCTTTATCGGTACCATGGCTGGCGCGAAAAGCGAACTGGATCTACGCCACGTCCTTGGCAAGCGCCTGATGCTGCGAGGTACCGTGCTGCGCGCCCGTCCGCTGGAAGAAAAGATTGCGGCCACGCAGGCGTTTGCCCGTGAGCTTTGCCCGCTGTTTGAACGTGGAGCGCTGCGTCCCATCCTGGACAGCGAGTTCGATATGCGCGACATTCAGGCGGCCCACCGGCGCATGGAGTCCAATCAGGGCTTCGGAAAGATAGTTCTCCGCATGGATGGCCCCGGCGCGGAGCGGTGATAGGGGCCCCGCACCAATCATCCCGCCACCGGATAAATTCCGATCATTTCGGATTCACTGTGCCAAGAAAGCGCGGAGGCCTGCGGAATTTGGTCGCCTGCTCAAAAGCGTATGCCAGCTTGATGAGTTTGGGTTCGCTGTAAGCGCGGCCAAAAAAAGAAATCCCCACCGGCAGCTCAAAAATGAAACCCGCCGGAACATTGATGTTGGGATATCCCGCGACCGCGGGAAACTGCGAGCTGCCGCCTGACGAATGGTCGCCATCCACCAGATCGGTAAGCCATGCCGGCCCGCCGGTGGGAGCGATCAGGGCGTCAAGCCGATGCTTGTCCATCACGGCATCGATGCCTTCGGTCCGCGACAGCCGATGGTTCTTCTCCAGTGCATCCAGATATTCCTTATCGGTGAGCGGGCCTTTTGCCTCCGACTTCAAAAATAAATCCTGGCCGAAGTACGGCATCTCAGTCTGCCGGTTACGCTCATTGAAGGCGATAATCTCCTGGAGCGAATGCACCGGGGCACTGGGCCCCAGTTGATCCAGATATTTCTTGAGATCGGCCTTCAGCTCATACAGCAGCACGGTCAGCTCCGAATCGTCGATCTTGCCCAGGGGTTCGAGCTCGACCGGATCGATTATCTCTGCCCCTTCGCGCTTCATCGCCTCGATGGCAGCGTCCATCAACTGGTCCACTCCATCGTGAAAGCCGAAGAGCTTGCGGACCACTCCGATCCTGGCCCCGCGAAGGCCGCTGCGATCGAGAAACTGGGTGTAATCCGAAGACGCTTTTCCCTCGCTTCCGGCGGTGGCGGTGTCGCGCGGGTCCACGCCAACCAGCGCTCCCAGCAAGGTTGCGGCGTCGGCGACGGTGCGGGCCATTGGACCGGCGGTATCCTGGCTGTGCGCGATGGGAATAATTCCCGACCGGCTTACCAGGCCGAGCGTGGGCTTGATGCCCACAATGCCATTCGCCGACGACGGACAGACGATGGAGCCATCCGTCTCCGTTCCGATTGCCGCCGCGCACAGGTTGGCGGAGACCGCGGCGCCCGAACCGGAGCTTGATCCACAAGGATTCCGGTCGAGCGCATAAGGGTTCCTGGTCTGTCCTCCTCGTCCGCTCCAGCCGCTGCTGGAATGCCCGGAGCGCATATTGGCCCATTCGCTGAGGTTGGTTTTGCCCAGGAGCACCGCGCCCGCCTTCCGCAGCCGTTGCGCCACAAAAGAATCCCTGGGGGCAATGGAGCCTTTCAGCGCAAGCGAACCCGCAGTGGTCGTCATCTTGTCCGCGGTATCGATGTTGTCCTTGATCAGAACGGGAATGCCATGCATTGGCCCTCTCGGACCCTTGGCCTTGCGTTCCTTGTCGAGTGCATCGGCAATGGACAATGCATCGGGATTCAACTCAATCACGGCTTTGAGAGACGGTCCCTTCTTGTCGATGGCCTGAATGCGGGCCAGATATTTCTCCGCCAGCGAACGCGCGGTGAAGCGTCCGGACTTCATGCCGTCCTGCAACTGGGCGATCGTGATTTCATCCAGCTCGAAAGGAGCTGCATGGCGCGAAGACTGCGTCGCGGCCATCGGCCCCTGCGCCTGCGGCAAAGCCGTAGAAACCGCCGCCGAAATTCCCGTCAATACGCTGCCGCGCAGAAAACTCCTGCGGTCCACATTGCTCTTCAGATCGTCGTTCAAGCCGGTTATCTCCTTTTCATTGAGGTGCGCACATTACGAAACTTTCCATCTTTGCGGCAGGGATAAATCCGTGGCTGTTACGTGTCCAATCAGGATTCACCACATGTGGACCGAAGCTGCAATTGCTGGATGATCTGCGATGCGATCTGCGTCGGCTCCTGCTCCGCCGGCAGGATGAGCGCCTCGCCATCGGGCTCTTCCAGGTCAGCCAGTTGACTTTTAAGCATCAGGGGCTTCATGTAATGACCGCCGCGCTGCTCCAGCCGCCGCTGAAGTATAGCAGGAGAGACCTTCAGGTAGACCAGCTTGCACAGAGTGCCGGCCTGCATGTAATCGCGATATTGTTTTTTCAATGCGGAGCATGCGATCAGCAGGTCGCGGCCTTCGGAATTGCGCCTTATCATGAGCTCGCGGATGGCGGCCAGCCAGGGCAGGCGGTCCTGGTCATTCAACGGGACCCCGGCCTTCATTTTGGCGATGTTGGCGGCGGGGTGGAGCGAGTCTCCATCCACGAACTCCCAGCAAAGCTGTTGCGAGAGTAGAAGGCCGATGGTGGTCTTACCGGCGCCCGCGGGGCCCATCAGCATCACGATCATTGGGAGCTCCGGTCAGAAAACCACTCATGCCGCATGTGGCTTTACTGCTTTGCCTGGGATTGCGGCTTCCATGTATTCAGAAATGCGATGACATCTTCTTCGGTCAGGACGCGGGCTTTCTCGAATTCCGCGCTGGAATAAAGCAGGCCCCCGCGTCCGTTCAGGACGGCCAGGGATGGAATCCCCTTTTCCAGGGGGATGTGGTACTTCTTCACCAGATCAAGGTTCTTCTCGCCTCGGCCAATGTCCACGTGCACAATTTTAAAATTGTCGTTCACGATAGGAGCAATCCGCGGCTGATGAAAACCGTTATCGAGGGCATGGCAATCCAGACACCAGTTTGCGCCAAAAACGAGCAACACCCGCTTGTGCTCCTTTCCCGCCTCCGCGACCGCATGCTCAATCTCCTCTTTTGCATTTGCATCGGCAGGATACAGGTTGGGATTGGGGTGGGCCGGTATCTTTAATGGCGTCTTGGCAAATTGAGCATAGCCCAGGGTGGTGACTGCCAGAAGCAAAAAAATGGTGATGGAGTTGCGGATCATCGCTGCCCTCATAAAAAGATTTTAAATTGAATTGCGCCCTCGCCGAAGACAAAGATGCGCTCTAACCCACCCATCGAAAATCGCGATGAGTGGGGCACCCGCAAAATAATCTTTGAGATTGGCTTCCCAGGACGGGGTGGCTATAATCGGGATATTCGGGCGGGAGTAGTTCAGTGGTAGAACGCCAGCTTCCCAAGCTGGATGTCGCGGGTTCGATCCCCGTCTCCCGCTCCATTTTGTGGAATAACCGGAGCAATGACAAATCATTGGTTTGTTTTGAAACTCCGGCGGATTTGAGCTGGTTGGAAAGCCTGAAGCCGCATATATGCCTAAGGCATTTTCGGGGTCCTTCGCTTGCGCCTGGCTCGCAAGCTCGCCTCGCGCGACGCTCTGGATGACAGGAGTATAGAGAGATGACAGGAGTTTTAGAGCCGGGGTTAAAACCTGCCTGGATAACAGGAATTTAGAGAGTGTTTAAACCTGCGGCCTGCATCACTCCAACAGTAAATTCGTCCAGAGGCTTGGACCGCCGTTCTATAATCTAGGTACTTTGAATTGCCTTCGTAAATCGCTTCTCTTCCTTTTGATTCCCGGGCTTTTGCAGTGCTCATTGTCCGCCCAGCAGCCACCTGAAAGCCCGGCGCAAGATCCCGCGCAAAGCGAAGTGGCGGCGGCCGAGCAGCCGGTGGCGAACAAGCTGCTGGTGGTGGTCCCTTTCGAGAACACCTCAAAGTCTGCGGGGCTGGAATGGATCGGCGAGGCCTTTGCCGAGGTCATGACCAACAGCCTGAATGGACGCTCCATCTACACCATTGGCCGCGAGGACCGCAGCTACGTTTTCGACCATCTCGGCATCCCTGTGAATGCTCATCTCTCGCGAGCAACGCTCTACCGCATCGCCGAGCAGATGGATGTCGATTATGTCGTGCTTGGTTCCTACGATTACAGCGGCAACATCTTTGTCGCCCGGGCGCAACTGCTCGACATGAAGAAGCTGCACCTTTCCTCAGAGGTCCGCGAAGCCGGCGCGCTGCCGCAATTGCTTGAGATCCAGCACGCGCTTGCCTGGGACATGCTCCAGCTCATCGATCCTTCGGCTTCCGGCTCCAAGCAGACCTTTGTGGCTTCGACGCCGCCCATTCGCCTGGATGCGCTGGAAAACTACATTCGCGGCGTAATCGCCACCGACACGCCGGAGCGGGTCAAACGCTTTAAAGAGGCGATCCGGATTTATCCCGATTACGCGCTGGCGATCTATCAGCTCGGCAAGACCTATTACGATGCGCGCGACTATGGCTCGGCCGTGACCTGGTTCTCCAAGGTCCCAAAGGACGACAGCCATGCGCTGGAAGCCAGTTTCTATCTGGGGCTGGCGGCCTATTACACCGGCAACTTCGAACGCGCCGAGGAGGCCTTCAATGTCGTCGCCTCGCAGCTGCCCCTGACCGAGGTCTATAACAATCTTGGAGTGGCGCAGGCCCGGCGCGGCAAAAAAAGCGCTACCTCCTATTTTGAAAAAGCGGTCGAATCCGACCCGCGCGATGCCGACTACCACTTCAATCTGGCGCTGGCGCAGCTAAAAAATGGGGACACCGCCGACGCGGTTAAGCAACTGCATGAGGCGGCCAGCATCCGTCCCGGAGACAGCGAGATCAAGAGCACCCTGGAAGCGATCAGTCCGGAAGCGGATTCCAGCGCCAAAGTCGCCGAACTTCAGGCCGCCGGACAACTGCCGCTCGAACGCATCAAGCGAAATTACGACGAAGCCTCCTTCCGCCAGCTTTCCCTGGAGATCCAGCGCGTGGATGAGGCCCGGCTGGCGCATCTCGACCCTCATACGCATGCCCAGAAGCACATTGAAAGGGGCCGCGAGTACCTAAAGGAAAACTTTAACGATGCGGCGCAAAAGGAGTTTCGGGAAGCGCTTACTATCGATCCAACCATAGCGGCTGCGCATGTGGGAATGGCCTCTGCGGAAGCCGCCGTCAACAACCTGAAGAGCGCGCAATCCGAAGCCGCGGCCGCGCTTAAACTTCAGCCTTCGGCCGAGGCTTATATTGTGCTTGCGCAGATTGATTTAAAGCAGAATAATCCTCAGGCAGCCAGCAAAGACGTGCAGCTGGCGCTGGCGCTGGAGCCGGGCAACGCAGAAGCCCGCTCCCTGCAGCAACTCATCTCCGCCAAACTGGCGGAGCCAGTGGTCAAGAACCGGTGAAATCGGCTTTCCCATCCCGCTTGCATCTTCTTTTCGGGTGGCGTCCCATCTGGCTATCTCTCCTTGCCTTGCTGACGTTCGCGCCGGGCGCTCTCCCCTTGCGCGCCGATGTCACGAAGGTGGTGCTGGATGACACCATTAATCCCATTACCGCGGAATATGTGGAGCGCGGCATCGACTTCGCGGACGCAAACCATTCCCAGGCGGTGCTGATCGAATTACGCACTCCCGGCGGATTGGTGGACTCCACGCGCGAGATCATCGCCAAGATCATGGTCTCGTCCACGCCGGTGATCGTCTATGTCGCTCCCAGCGGCAGCCGCGCGGCCTCAGCCGGCTTTTACATCCTGGAGGCCGCCGACATCGCCGCCATGGCCCCGGGGACGAATACCGGCGCGGCGCATCCCGTCCTCCTCGGCACCACCATGGACCCGGTAATGAAAGAGAAGCTGGAGAACGATTCCGCCGCGTTCATGCGCTCCTTTGCGGCCAAGCGGGGACGCAACGTGGAAGTTGCGGAGAGCGCGGTACGGCAATCGAAATCATTCACCGATCAGGAGGCGCTGCAGCAGAAGCTGATCGAGGTGGTGGCCTCCTCCGATCAAGAGCTGTTGCAGCAGATTGACGGTCGCCAGGTCAAACGCTTCAACGGCAGCACTGTGACCCTTCATACCGCCGGGGCGCACCTTGTGCCGTATGACATGTCGCTCAAGGAGCGCATCCTGGGTTTCATGATGAACCCGAACATCGCGTTCCTGATTCTCATCATTGGGGCGGTCGCAATTTATACGGAGCTCAATCATCCAGGCGCGGTGGTGCCTGCGGTCGTGGGCCTGATTTTTGTGGTGCTGGCGCTGTTTGCGCTCAATCTGTTGCCGGTGCGCTATGCGGCGGTCGCGCTCATCCTGGTGGCCTTCGTTCTTTTCGGGCTGGAGGCCAAATTCAATACCCACGGGGCGCTCGGGCTGGGAGGGATTGCCATGATGGTGCTGGGCGCCCTGCTGCTGGTGGATGGTCCCATTCCGGAGATGCGGATCCACCTGCTTACCGCACTGGGGGTGAGCATTCCGTTCGGATTGATTACGATATTCCTGGTCAGCATCGCGGTGCGCGCGCGGCGCGCCAAGGTAGCCACCGGGGTCCCGGCATTGATCGGCGCCACCGCCATTGCCGAGACCCCGCTTACACCCTTTGGCAAGGTTTTTATACAGGGCGAGTTATGGAACGCCCGCTGCCCTGCTGGCGCGGAACCGGGGCAGGAGGTGCTGGTGACCTCGGTGGACGGGCTCCAGCTCACCGTGGAGCCACAGCCTACAAAAGTCCCTTCCGCCTAGAAGGAACACCCGAGAACACTACCTGACATACCCCAAAGTGTTCACTTCCCATGTGCTTCCTGGCACGAATTGCGAAACTCTGATGTAGAATCGCTTAGTTTCCATTCATTTCGGTCCGGGAGGGCCAGCCGATGGATTTTCTGATTCCAGCAGTGATCATCATCCTGGGCCTCTATCTCATCAGCTCAATCAAAATCCTCGCCGAATATGAGCGGGGCGTGATCTTCCGGCTTGGCCGGTTGATCGCGGCCAAGGGGCCGGGAGTGATCTTTGTCTTCGTCCCGCTCGACCGGATCGTGCGCGTCTCCCTGCGTCAGGAGGCGCTCGAAGTGCCGCCGCAGGACATCATTACGCGCGACAACGTCACGTTGAAGGTCAATGCGGTGATTTTCATGCGCGTGATCGACCCTAACAAGGCGGTGGTCCAGGTTTCGAATTATGTCTACCAGACCTCGCAATTCGCCCAGACCACACTGCGGTCGGTGCTGGGTGAAGTGGAACTCGATGAACTGCTCTCGCATCGCGACAAGCTGAACCTGCGGATCCAATCGATCCTCGACCAGCACACCGCTCCCTGGGGCGTGAAGGTCGTCAATGTGGAAGTAAAGCAGGTTGACCTGCCGGAATCCATGCTGCGCGCCATGGCCAAGCAGGCGGAGGCAGAGCGCGAAAAAAGATCGAAGATCATCCATGCCGAAGGTGAATTTGCCGCATCGCAGCGGCTGGCGGACGCCGCCCAGGTACTGGCGACGCAGCCGATGACGCTGCAATTGCGCTATCTGCAGACCTTGACGGAGATCGGCGTGGAAAAGAACACGACCATTGTCTTCCCACTTCCGATCGAACTGATATCGAGCATTAACAAGATCCTTGAATCGCACGCGGCAGCTAACAAATAAAGTTTAGAAAGTACTTGTATTAGAGGACAGTATGACCGAGCAACAACCAGAGCAGCAGGACACAGAAATCACACTTGGAATGGGAAAGCTTCTGGCTTTCTTCTTCATCGCCGTCGCAATCTGCGGCGCGTTCTTTGGACTTGGCTATTCGGTGGGACGCAGCGCGACCCCGCTGAACCCGATGGCCCAGGGACCGTTCTCCGGCGTTACCGCAACCATCGGAGGCGCCAAGCCCGGAGCAGGGATGGCGGTCAAACCACTGCCGCCCGATTGCGCGACCTCCGCAAGCGGCTGTGTTCCTCAAACCGCCGCCGGCAGCAGCACCGCCCAGAGCGGCGCCCCCCAGGATGGGACTGGCAGCAACACCGCTGCTCCCGATCAGCAAGCTTCCACTCCTACGGGCGATGCGGCCGCAGCAAATCCGCAGAGCGCAAAGACGGACGCCAGCGGCCAGAACAAAACTGCTCCGGAGTTGCAGGGCGGAACAACCAGTCTTATGGTGCAGGTGGCGGCGGTGACCAAGCAGGAGGATGCCGAGGCGCTGGTGAGCGCGTTGCGAAAGAAGAATTATCCGGTCTTTGTCCTGCCCAACTCAGGGGCAGACAAGCTCTTTCATGTGCAGGTCGGGCCATTTGCGGAAGTAAAGGACGCCGAAGCCATGAAATCCAAGCTGGTGGGCGATGGCTATAACGCCATCCTGAAGAAATAGCTTAAAAGGTCA
>CAYTQA010000006.1:0-18352 GCA_964439495.1 uncultured Terriglobales bacterium
AAGCGCGAACGCATAGAAGCCTTCGTCTTCCATCCAGAACACGTCGTTGAAGCGGCCCCTCAGTTCCTCGGCTTGGTTCCCCAGGTCACGTGCTGCTGCCCCGTCGCCGAGAACTTCAAAGATTTCGGCCATACGCAGCTTCGCGTCATAAACATAGCCCTGAAGTTCGCAGATGGCGATGGGCTGCTCGACCTGAGAGCCGTCTGGATAAACGAGCGCATCTGACGCGTCCTTCCAGCCGAGATTGTGGTAGCCCTGCGGAGAAAAGGTTTTGTATTCCTGCAAGCCGTCTCCGTCGAGATCACCGTAACGGTCGATCCATTCCAGGCAGCGGATTGCAGGGTCGCGGAAGTCGCGCAGGATGTCTTCTCGCGCTGTCCACCGGAAGGTCTCGGACAGCAGGATGGGATAGAGGATGGTGGCATCTGCCGTGCCGTAGTAGGGCACATGCGGAATCAGCTTGAAATGGGCCAGCTCGCCAAATCGGATCTCGTGCAGGATCTTTCCGGGCTGGGCATCGCGAAAGTCATCGCGCTCTTTTGCCTGGAACTGAGCGAGTCGTTTCAGCGTGCCATTGGCCAGCGGGCAGTTGATAAACATGTTTTGCAGCGAGACGATCAGACTGTCCCGCCCGAACACGGTGACGAACCATGGCACGCCGGCGGCTGGCATCCACAACTCATCGGTGATGTCGTGCTCGTAGAGTCGCAGAGCACCCATATCGCGAACTGACTGGTCATACGCCTGCTGCACGTGCAGATTCGCCGCTTGGACTTGTGTTGTGCCCTCTCTCCACTGACGCTGGAGGCCGTCCATATCGGTGTTGCCATGCGCCGCCTCATTGCACCGATACGCCGGATGTTTCCTTTGCTTGCCATCGAGGAGTGGAATGAGAAACGAACACGCGTGCCAACGCCCGCCCGGAGGAATCGCAATCTCGAAGGCAATCGTTCCGTTGGCATAGTGCGGCCGTGACTGCTGGCATTCAATCTGCCACACAAATCCTCGTTCAAAATCGCGATTCTTATATTTCGACAACAGCTCGGATTTCTTCGCGTTCCAGACGCTGTCCACAGCACCGCGCCGCAACAGGCGATGGGTCTTCACCTCGAAGAGATCGGCAAAATCCGAATCAACGGCCAGCTCCAAATGAAACGAGAGTTGCCGCGCCGAAAAATTCACGATGTCGAAATCCTCGTGCACCCCGTCGCCAACGGCGCGCTCAAGCGTCAACGCCAACTCGCGAGCGCCGATGGTTCCAGAACTCGTCTGTACTTGTGGAGAGACGAGATGATAGAGCGCCCCGTAGTAGCTCACCGCAGAGGAAGTTGCCAGGTTCCAGGGCAGGCCCTCGATTCGGATTTGATAACGCGAGACGAAGCGTGTGTCCTGCGCGAAGAAGCCCAACTCTGAGTCGGGAGTGACCTCGCCATTGTCGAGAGTCACCATAAACATGTTTCCCTGGTTGATCGTAATCTGCGACGGCCCGACTTGTATTCTGCTCGCCATAGTGCTCCTGGGCTATCCCGCCTTTCGCAACTGCTGCTTCGCTTCAGTCTCGGGCAAGGCATAGGGCAGCGCACTGGCAAAGGTGGGATAGGCGTAAACCATGGAACGCAGCTGATCAACCGAGATGCCGAAACGGATTGCCATCGCAAAGACGTGGATGTCTTCGTCGGCACCCCGGCCAAACAGGTGCGCCCCAAGAACGTGCCCGGAATCGGAGTTGACGACGATCTTGGCCTTGGCCACCGGCTCGCCGGCAATGGCAAAAACCTTCCAGTCCTTCATGTCACTCGTGAGCGTCGAGACATTGTGACCCTGTTCGTGGGCGGCGGCTTCCGTCAAGCCGACTGCTGCCACGGGCGGAACCGTGAAGACAGTGCTGGGAATCGAGCCATAGCTGACCCGCTCAACATCGCCTTCCAGGAAATTCCGCGCCGCAATTCGCCCCTCGTACGAAGCCACGGGCGAGAGCTGCATGCGTCCATGCGCGTCGCCGGCGGCAAAGACCCGGTGGTTTGAGCGGCTTCGCAGGAACTCGTCTACGACCACGCCGCGCTGTGTGCGTTCGATGTTTGCCTTTTCCAGGTCCAGGTCATCAATGGATGGCGGCCGGCCAGCGGCGTTGAGAACGAAGTCGGCCTCAAACGTCTGCACCTTTCCGTCTTGCTCGACCTCGATCCTGAAAATGTCGCCGTCGCGCCGGATCGAGCGCATTCGTCCGTACAAACACATTGATACGCAGGTGCTCCTTGGAGAATTGGAGCAGCGCGTCAACGATTTCAGGCTCATGTTCCAGCAACGCACGAGCATCGGGCGTGATCATCGTGACCTTCGAACCGAGCCGCGCGAACACTTGTCCAAATTCGGTGCCCACGACTCCCGCTCCCACGATGAATAGGTTTCGCGGTGGGTGACGCAATGCGAGGATCTCATCGCTGGAGTGCATCAGCTCCGCACCTTGAAAAGTCAGGCGGCACGGCGTGGAGCCAGTAGCGATGACGATCCCTTCAGCTTGCAAGTGCTGCCCATCCACCTCAATTTCATTCGCAGCGACAAAGCGAGGACGGCCCTGAATTAAGTCAATGCCACGACTCTCAAGTGCCCGCTCTGTGCTAGAGGTTACAGAACGCGTGAAGGTCTCTTTGCGGTCGATGACGCGAGACCAATCGACACGAACCTCGCCAGGATTGATACCGAACTCGCCAGCGCGACGAATCTCGTCCAGCACCTCTGAACTGCGCACCAGGACCTTTTTTGGATTGCAGCCGTTTAAGGCGCACAATCCGCCGACTGCGCCGTGATCCACGACGGCGACGTGCCGGCCAGCTCTCTTGACGAGGCTCGCGGCGCCAATCCCAGCAGCGCCTCCGCCAATTGCGATGAAGTCATACGATTTCATAACCGCCTCCCCCTGCGAAGTCTCGACAACGAGATCGCCGGAAATGGGGCGACCACCTGAATCACAGACTTAGTCGCCCCGAGAAGTCATTTGATGCTTGCAAGGCTCAGGCCGCCGCGCGTCCGCCTGCAGGCTGCTGCGCCGGAGCTTTTGAAATCTCGGCGATTGTTTTGTGCACCTTCTCCGGTTCGGCAGCCACAGAGACATCCGCTTGCGCGATGATGCCGATCACGCGGTTCTGCTCATCCACAATCGGCACTCTGCGGATTTTGTGCTGCTGCATCAGCTTGAGGCATTCCTCCAGGCTATCCTGCGGGTTGCAGGCAACGGGGTTCCTGCTCATTGATTCGCTCACCTTGGTGGTCTTGGGGTCTTTGCCGTCGGCAATTACGGTGCAACAGAGGTCTCGGTCCGTGACTACCCCCTGCAAACGTCGCGATTGCAGATCAGCGACGACTGGTACCGAGCCAATGTTTTGATCGCGAAGAGCCTTTGCCACCTCTTGAACCGCCTGATCCGCCGTACAGCAGACGGGATTCTTTGACATCACATCCTGTACTTCTTTCATGTGTATACCTCCAACTCAGGGTTGATTTCGGAGCCTGCCGGAACAACGACTACGGCCGCTTTCGTTAAAGAAGAGGGCGACGCCGATCTGGGACACATATCCCTCTACGATCTGTGATGCACAGTCGAAGGGCAGGTTACAGTCATTGCTGCTGGTCAATGGAATTTGCGCCAGAGCCTAACCAAAACCGCTACGGGGTCTGAAGGAACTCAGCCGATAACCTACTTCTGAGAGCTCTGCGAGCGCGATGCAGGCGCGTCTTCACACTGGCGACAGAAATGCCTAATGCGGCAGCTGTCTCATCGACAGTGCGCTCTTGGAGGTCGCGGAAAACAACGATCTCACGATAGGCAGGCGGTAACGAATGCAGCGCGTGGTTGAGCGCTGTCTGGAATTCCTGCTGTTCAATGGGATCTCTTCCAGGTGGGCCGGAAGAAAATGAGAAGCTTTCTTCTAATGTATCGAGCGGCTCGTGAAGGTAGTGCCTGTTGCGACGCCTTCTTATGCGTGCTTCGTTCAGCGCAATCTGAAGCAGCCATTGCCGGAACTTCATCGGCGAGTGCAGCTGATGCAAGTGGGTCAAGGCCTTAAGAACGGTCTCCTGAGCGACTTCTTCGGCCTCTGCGTGATCGTGCAGAATCGAAAATGCAATGGAATAGATGATTTTTTCGTAAGGTCGAATCAATTGATGAAAAATTGCGATGTCTCCCGCTCGAACACGCCCGAGCAGCGCTGAGGTGAGCAATTGATTCGTTGCAGACGAGAGCGGAATTTGCGCGCTACCATTCCAGAGCGGCTGTGCATTCTGCATTATGGTCTTTTCGAGCAAAGGACCGAGGTCTGTGCTAACAGCCATCAAAACCTGTTCCGTATCGGAATTAAAAGCGTATGTGCGGGAACTCCCGACAGAGAAAGTGCCAATGATCGTGCCCCCAGAGCGCAAAGCCACGCAGCATCCCGACCTTACGCCTTCCGCAAGGAGCCGCTCGATGAGATCGCTGCGATTCAGCCTCTGGGTCCTGTCCATCCGCATTGGCTTGCCGGTGGTGAATACTCGCCCCGCAGGCGTGTTGGAAATTGGGAATTGCAACCCTTCATGAATCAATCCTTTTCCATTCGGGAAATAGGAGCCCCGGGTCGCGAGCTGGCCTGTCGAAGAGTCATAAAGCGCAAGCTGACTGAAGCCGTATCGCAGGATCGGCGTCAGCTTCGCCGTGACCGCCTGAAACAGCTCAGAGATTTGCTTAGCTGGCTTTATCGAATCATTGATGATGGCGCGAGTGTCTCCGCGTCCGCCATTTTCACGACATACAACCGTATGTGCCTTCATATTTCCGGAACGCTCCAAAGTCACTGCAGAATCCCACGACTTCCGCAGAGAAAGATCGAGCTTACGATGATCCCTCGCTAGACTGCGTTGCCCATTGCCCGCATTAATCCTCTAACTCCAATGCGTAACGCGCAAGCGCCAAAATCCAGGGCAGCGTCGGGGCGAGTTCAGCACCACAAGACTGTGTGTCTTCGGTAACCGTTTGGAATCTCGCGTATCACGCTATGCCACGAGAATGGCCGTTAGGCCTAAAAGATATGGCCGCCCGGCGGCAAAAACTCCTGCTGCGCCAGCGGCACTGACTCCGCGATAGTTGCGATCAAGGGCGATGTGCAGCACAGGCTGGCCGCCACTACCGCCAGCAATGAAGCTCCGATAAAGATCTTATCCTTCACTTTTTCACTCCATAGAAGTTGCGATTTTGACGCCGTCGCCGAATCGAGTTCCTTTCACTGCGCGGCACAATGACAACCGGGTTGGCTTCCGCTGCTAAGACGCTGCACCTGCCCAATGCTGGCGCATAGCGGCTTAAGTGCTTGTCGATTGCTGCAAGCAGCGGAACCAAATCGGGATGCAGGCGATACACCTTGTTCTTGCCCTGCCACTCCCATTCGACAAAGCCGCAGTTCAGTAGACAGGCCAGATTGTGAGACACGCGGCTCTGCTCGATCCCCAAGGCTTCGACAAGCTCGCCCACGTAATACGGTCTTTCGCGGAGACGCTGGACGATTTGAAAGCGGGTCTGATTCGCCAGCGCGCGAAAAAACTCCCGATAGCGTCTGAAATGCAATGAAACCTCCAGTGAATATGATGCATCTAGCATATGTTATGTTACACATTTTTTGAGTAGCGCCTCAAGTTAAGCGATCTATGCCAGCATCTTTAGCCAAGACGACATTTGTTGCAGCTTTGAGTGGGACCTTGCTCGTTGCGATCTGTTGTTTCACCTCGGTCCTGGTGATCCTTCTGGCCGCGGTCGGCCTCAGCGCGTTCACACCGTATCTCGATTACGTGCTTTGGCCTGCGCTGGTCCTATTGGCATTTCTTACAGTAACTGCCTATCGCCGCTGGAAGCAGCAATCGCAGACTTCGGTGAGATAGCATGGCATTTGAACAAAAGACGAGGGTCACCGGGGCGAAATGTCAACCAGTATGAAGCGTCATCGGCAACGGCATTGAAAACTGCTCGCAATCAGCCTTGCGGGCCGGGAATGCGCGACTCCCGAGTCATCGCTCAATCGCCGGACGAAAATCGACCTGCAGAGGCTCGCCTTCCATGATTTCGAACGCATACCGCTCGTCCGTTCCGGACTGACGCAAGGGTTCGAGTTCGACCGCGGCATGGCGGTGAACTGCGTAATCCGCGAGAACGCGGCAATGCCCTGAAGCATGGTGTTCGTAGTTTGGGTGAGACGCTGTCGACGGCGAACGACGGCCCCTCGGGGTACCGCGCCCACGAGCCCAATGAAAGCCAGGACGACGGCACGATTACACCGACCGGAGCGCTGGCATCATTCCCCTACACGCCTGAGGCCTCGATGGCCGCTCTGAAGCACTACTATCGGGACCTCGGTTCTCAATTGTGGGGGATATATGGTTTCCGCGACGCATATAACGAAGATCAGAACTGGGTTGCGCCCATTTTCATGGGTCTGAATCAAGCTCCCATTGTGGTGATGATCGAAAACTATCGCACGGGACTGGTGTGGAAGAATTTCATGCAGAACCCCGAGATCAAATTGATGCTGAACCAACTTGCCACCATGCGTAACCAGAAAACATCCGCTAGCCCGCAGGCGGCAGCTCCTCGAGCACCGATGCAGTGAAAACACGAACGTCACTCCCGTTTGATTCCTTCACCCTCGGTAATGGTGATGTAGCGGTCTGCTGCGAGATCTGCAAAGATGTCAACGCGGCTACTCGGTTGGGGCCAATGTATCTCCAGCTTATCCACTTTCGGCGCCGAGCCAAGCCCAAGCACGATGCGCGGATCGTGCGCTGCCAAATAGCTTCCGCCCCCAACCTTTACCCGAGAATGCTTGCGATCCCCGGCGGCCCAACTTACACGAGCGCCAATGGCATCCGGGTTCGATTTCTTTCCGATCAGATGCAATCCCAACCAATGATTGCCGGCGGCAGCGCGATTCCTCAGCAGCAAGGGAGCGCCGTTATTGACGGCTACCAGTACATCCACCGCGCCATCATTATTGAAATCGCCGATGGCAAGCCCGCGCGCTGCGTATCTCGCCTGAAACAGCCGGCCTGCGTTTGCGCTGACGTTCTCAAGTTCCTTGCCGTTACTGTGAAACAATAACAGCGGTTCCTCGTACTTGACGCCACTCGAATGCGTTTCGATCTTGTCGTCGGGATGACCATTGGCAATAAACAAATCAAGATTGCCGTCATTATCGTAGTCGAAGAACTTCACGCCCCATCCACTCATCAGCCGCGTGGCGCTGCCGATCTTCATCGGCCCCGCCATGTCCTCAAATGTTTCATCGTGATTGTTGCGATAGAAGGAGTACATCTCCTGGTCCACATTCGTGACAAAGAGGTCGGTCCATCCGTCTTCATCCAAGTCGGCGGCATCGACACCCATGCCTGAGCGCACACGGCCATCCTGGCTATAAGCGACACCTGACTTCAGGCCAATGTCTTCGAATTTCCCATGACCACGGTTTACAAACAAGAAGTTGGGCATGGTGTCATTGGCGACGAATAGGTCCATCAGGCCATCATGATTGATGTCAGCAGCCACTACTCCCCAGGCTTTTCCTAGGTGCTTCAGGATGCCGGATTCTGCTGTGACGTCAGTAAAAGTGCCGTCGCCATTGTTGTGGAAGAGCCAGCTTCGACCCGGCTTATAAACCCGTGGGATGCAGTAAAAGCGCTCGCCCGTTTGTTCATTTCCGCAGAATTTGTTTTTCGATATGTCGAATTCCACGAATCCGCAAACGAAGAGATCCAGCCGTCCATCGTTGTCGTAATCAAACCATACCGCGCTGGATGTCCATCCCGGGCACGCGACGCCAGCTTTGGCAGTCACGTCGGTAAATGTTCCATTGCCTTCATTGTGGTAAAGGATACTACTCCCATACTGTGTTACGAATAGATCGGTAAATCCGTCGCGATCGTAATCTCCCACAGCGACTCCCATGCCATAACCGTTCCCGGTCACACCGGCTTTCTCCGTCACATCGGTAAAGGTACCATCGCGATTGTTTCTGTACAGCGCGTTGCGGAGCGGGGGCTGCGGATTGTAGAAATCGCACTTGCCGCTGTTGACGAGGTAGATGTCCATCCAACCGTCATTGTCGTAGTCGAGGAACCCGCATCCTCCACCGGTCGTTTCAGGAAGATAGTACTGGGGTGAACGGCCGTTGCTGTGCCGCCAGGTGATGCCACTGGCGGAAGGTGGGATGTTCTCGAATAAGACCTGCTCCCGTCCAGACGCCGTCTCGCTCATCAGAGGGATGGGCAAGGAGCCCAACAAGGCACCGCCTGCGCATCCGGCAGCGGCGATCCTGACTGTATCTAGAAACTGGCGTCTCGTGAGTCGGCGCATCGTGGTGGTTTAGTGCGGCTTCTCCGTCGCCGGTCCGATCTGCTGCTGGGCCGTGCCAAAGGGTTCTTCTCCGTAGATCTTGGTCTCCGATTGCCCAGAACCTGCGCTCAAGCGCGTGAAAATAGCACGTGCACGCGCAGCATCTTCCTTTCGTCCCACTTTGGCGTACGCGCTGCCTAAAGCGAAGTATATTTTCGGCTCGTTTGGGAACACCTTCTGAGCAATTTTAAGCTCTGGGATCGCCTTCGCAGCACTATCGGTGTCAAGGTAAAGCAGACCGAGCAAATAATGCCCAAGGGGCAGCTGCGGGGCCAGTTTCACAGCCTCTTCAGCCAACGGTACTCCGGCAGCCGAATCAGTACGATAACGAACGGCAGCAATCTGTAGTCGCGCGATCACGTTCTTTGGATCATTCCTGATCTCCTGCTGGAACTCGTTTACTGCACCCTCGACCTCGTTGGCATCAAGCAGGAAACGGCCATAGGCATAATGAATGGCGGGAAAGTCCGGGGCTGAGCTTACGACTTGCTCGTATGCTTGCTTCGCTTCGTCGAACCTTTTTGCTGCGGCAAGTTCCTGGGCCTCTCCAACACGAAGCACGATGACGCGGTCCGTAGATTCCTCCGGCGGCAGTTGCTGCGGACGCATACGAAGCATCGCCATGCCCCACGCGAGCCTCACATCGGGCGCGTGTGCGCCCTCTCGATTAAGGAGTTTGAGAGTTTCAATGGCCGTTTCAAAAGTAGACTTTTTCAACTCCAATTGCGCTTCGTCATACAATGTGACTCTGCGCAGTTGCGGATCGTTGGGAATTCCCATGCCCCGCGCTCTCCTGATATTGTCCAGCGCCGCAGTGTCGTCGCCAAGTTCGAACTGGCAGAGACCGAGGAAGAGGCGAGCGGATCCGCTGGCGCTGTCGAGCGCAGTCAGATGCTCGAACGCCTGCTGCGCGTCGCGATACTGAGCTTGATCGTACAGACTTGTGCCGAGACCCCACCATCCCTCCTTCCATGAAGGATTCATTTTGAGCGCCTGACGGTAGATACGCACGGCATCGGAGAGACGGTTCTCAGCGCTTGCCCGCTCGGCGCTTGCAGCAAGAATTCGAAAACTGCCGCGAGATGGAGAGGACGACTGTCCGAAACTACTCATTGATAAGCAGAGGAGAGCAGAGACTGTAAGAATTTTGTCGCCAGATGCTGTCATAACGGCTGGATGGTGCATCGTTTACTCTATTATAATCCCGACGAGCGGCTTCGCAAAAAAGCCGCTCACGATTTGTCCGTGGGCGGCTTGTGTCGTAAAAAGTCCCAGCGATCAGAAACGGAAGTGGGCCTCAAGCTCAACCGTTCGAGAACCGAGTACGGTATTGGCACGTCCGAAATGAGGATCGGTGATGTTGTTGTCCACGTGGGCAAGGTTGAGCTTGTTGAACAAATTGTAGGCGTTGGCGCGGAACTCGAACCGAGCGTTCTCCCCAAGGACGGGCAAATTCGGCAGGCCGAACGCCTTCGTCAAAGTTGCATCGATATCGAAGTAATGGGGACCAAAAAAGGTGTTGCGTCCGATTCCCGGCAACGTCGGTAGAGCCGCCGGGGATACAGGCCAAGACCCGCTAGCTTTGCTAACGGTGGGTGCAGTGAAGTAAATGCCATCAGCTCCTTTGGAGCTGGTGGCGTTGCCGAAATTGCCGTTCGATTGCTTGAAAATATCCGTGCCCTGGCTGTCACCGGCGCCGCCCAAATATCTGGCGGGACGCAGATTGCATTGACCGCTGTTCGGAATGACTGCGTTGCAGCCAATGCCGGAATATACAGGAGTCCACGGGAATCCAGAATGGGCGTTCAAAATACCACTGATGCTCCAGCCGCCGATCGTCTTTTCCAGGAGATTGTTCTTCCCTGCGAACAGGCGTGGTGACCACAGACCCCAGAGTTTAAAGTAATTGCGCACATCAAAGTCGGATGGACCCCGGTTCTTCCCCGGGAGCCAGGGATAATCAGAGAACGTAAAGGGTCCAGAGCCGTCATCTATGCTCTTGCTCCAGCGGTACTGCGCGTCGAATTCGAAGCTGCTTGCGAAGCGATGCCGGAGCTCGGTGAGCAAGGCGTTATAACTTGAATTTCCGCCCTCGTAGTACCAGTCGATGAAGTTGAGCCTGGGGTTATACGCCGCTTGTCCAGCGATTACGGCCGGGGCAAATAGGGCATTCAGGTTTGTCTGCAGCGGCAGGTGTCTTCCGAGGCTTCCTTGGTAGCCAAGACTCATGACCCACTGCCGAGCCAACTCCTGTTCCACTTGCAGCGAATAGCGATACGTGGACTGGGTGGCCAGATCGTGCGGAATGCCGGTCACGTTAAGCGAGACTCCGGGCGCAGTCGGCAAATTGTTGGAGTCGAAAGATGTGACCAGATTTGGATTGGCCGGGAACTGCCCAAACTTGGAGATATTCGCTGCCGTGCCATACACAATCCGATTGCCGGTCAGAGTGCCACTGTTGGTAATGAACGGCGGATTGAAGCGTGTGTTGGTGAGGATGGCGGCTTCCAGTCCCGAGTATCCAATAGCGAAGCCGCCGCGGATGACTAGCTTATTGTTGCCATACCCAGGGCTCCAGGCGAATCCAAGCTGGGGGCCGAAGTTGGTTTTCGGCGGGCTCACTTGATGTCCGCCCAATACGAAGCGGATGCCAGAGAGAGTGCTGGCTCCGCTGCCGAGCTCCAGGTTGGAGATGTTGCCTTTCTTCTCATAAAGGCCACCAAAGTACTCCCAGCGCAGTCCCAGGTTGAGGGTCAGATTCCTGCGGACCTTCCAGTCGTCCTGCGCGAAAAACGCGTAGAGATTTTGGCGCGTATCTTTGCGAAAGTCGGACGGGATGCCGGTGCGAGGATCGACAGTGGCGTTCTCAGAGCTTGGCGCGTCGTTCAGGAAATCCCAGTAGTTGTTGAAGAAATACGTCGGCTGCGCGTTCCAAGTAGGATCGTCCAAGTACTCCAGTTTGGTACCCTCGCCACCAAATTTGAGGTTGTGCGAGTTGATCACCTTCGACAGCGTATCCTTAATACTGTAGGTGTTCTGGTCGAAGATGCTGCCGAAGTTCGGCCCCAACTTTGCAGGTTGAATGGTTCCGATCGTATTACCGAAACTGGTTGAGGAAAATTGGACAGCCGGCAAGCCGTACGGTGTTTGCGGATTGCTGGTGAACTCGTTCCAGCGCCAACCGGCTCCATCGATGCGCGCCTCATTAAGCAGGGTAGGGGAAAAGATGTGGTTCCAGAAGCCAGTCTGGGCGTAGTTGACCTGATTGTGGTGGAAGATGTTCGATGCGCGCGACGGTCCGTTGAACGAGGTCGTCTCTTGCGGAACATGATAGATGCTGTACGCGACCAGGTCGTTAGGAGTTACCTGGAAATCTAACCGCCCATTGAACTGCTGCGATACCTGTTGAAACGGAGATACCGTTGCGACGAAGAATAGGTCCGCAATTCCGTCCAGGTTCGATGGATTGCCAGTGCCGTCGCCGCCGAGTCCAGGCGACCCATTGGGAAAGCCCGGGCTACCTCTAGGCTTGAACGAAGGATCGATCTGGCCGGGAGCAAAACCTACGAGCGGTCTGCCGATATCAAGTCCTTGGCCGGCGATGAAATTGCAATTCACTCCCTGGATTAGACCGATATCGGCACAGGAATGGCGGTCGCTCGGACTCTCGAGAATTTGAGAGAAGCTGGCGCCTGTACCCGGGAAGGTAAGGAATTTGGAAGCGATGCTGCCTGAAGGAGCCGCTTTATCAATCGCCGGAGTTTCGTACCATCCTCCACCCGTCGAGGTGGAGTGGTTGCGAACGGTCTCATAGGCGAAAAAGAAGAACAGCTTGTTCTTCCAAATCGGTCCGCCAACGCTGCCGCCGATCTGATTGAAGCGCGCATTGTTGCGGTCGTCAATGCATCCGCCCGGATTCTTACAGTTTCTCCAGTTTCCCGGTGTGCCGTTGGGATCGTAGCGAGGATAGGCATTGAGTCCGGGCCGATCAACTTTGATGAACGCAGAGCCGTGGAATTCATTTGTGCCGTTCTGCGAGATGGCCTGAATCTGTGCGGCACTGGTGCGTCCGTACTCCGCGTCATAGCTGTTCGAAACCACCCTTAGCTCTTTAACCGAGTCTTCGGTCGGAGTGACTACCGCCGCGCCCGCCCAAGTCACGCTGTTGATGCTGACGCCATCAAGAGTGATGTTGTTCTGGTCGGTTCTTCCGCCGCCGGCGGATGCCTGGGGACGATTTTCAGTCTGGAAAATCCCTCCTGTATTGCCCGGACCTCCTGGGCCCTGATTGCCAGGCAGGTTGAAACTCCCGCCTCCCGAGCCTCGTGACGCATCCCCGAAGACGCCGGGGGCCAATTGTACGAGCTGAAAAACGTCCCGGCCATAGGACGGCAGGGTTGCGATCTGCGCTTGATTGACCGTTCCGCTGATCTGTCCGGTGGCGGTATCGATCGGCGCTTCGGCACTGGCGTTGACGTTCACGGTCACTGTGGCGTCGCCGGCCTCCAGTTGCACGTTCAAGGCATTCGCTTGCTCCGCGCGCACCAGAACATCATCCAGCACCTTTTTCTTGAAACCAGTCTGCTCCGCTTCCAATTTGTAGCGGCTGGGCGCGAGCGCATTGAATGCGTAGTTGCCAACCCCGCTGCTCTTGGTTGTCAGGATTTGATTCGTTTCTTTGTTGGTCAGGGTAATGGTGGCATCGGGGATAACTGCCCCAGTGGAGTCCGTCACCACGCCTTGCAGGCTAGCGCGGTACTGTCCCTGGGCCGGGCTGGTGATGACAATTGCGCAGAACAGCATCCATAGCGCGCAGCGCAAAAAACTTGAACGACTCATGGGACGCTCCTCGTTTGCGTGGAAGCCGCTTGCCTAGCGGCATCTTCCATATCTTAGTTGATTTAGAAACTGCTTAACTAAATCTTGAGTAAATCGATTTACTCGGTTTATATCGGATCGCTTTTAACATAGCCGACCTTCGCCGTCAAGCAAATTGCGAACTCATCGATATGCGGCTTGCCTCCTGACCGGAAACTGTGCAACACTGCGGCTCGTGTCCCAAGGCAAACGTGGCGAGCGCGGCCCACAGCGCCCAACCAAGACGAAATCGGTTAGCTTGCAAAAGCTCGCAGACCATCTGGGGTTCGCGCCGGCCACGGTGTCGCTCGTTATGAACCGCTCCCAAGCCGCCGACTCCATCCCCAAGGAAACTCAGGACCGCATTTTCGCGGCCGCCCGGAAGCTCAACTACCGACCCAATTTTCTGGCCCGTTCGCTGCGTACTCAGCGCAGCTTCACCATCGGAGTGATTGTGCCCGAGGTCAGCGATGGCTATGCCGCGATGGTGATGAGTGGTATTGAAGACCATCTGCTGCAGGAAGGATATTTTTATTTTGTCGCCAGCCATCGCCATAGACCCGATCTGATCGATGAATATCCGCAGCTATTGATCGGTCGCTCAGTTGACGGGCTGATCGCCGTTGATACTCCCTGGCACCACAATTTTTCGGTTCCAGCTGTGACCATCTCGGGACACAATGAGATCGAGGGTGTCACCAACATTGTCCTTGACCATGAGCTGGCAGCCGAACTCGCGTTGGCGCATTTGTTGCAACTCGGGCATGAAAGAGTTGCTTTCATAAAAGGACAGGAGTTCAGTTCCGACACCGAGGTCCGCTGGAATGCCATCATGGGAACAGCCAACCGCTTGGGATTGACGATCAATCCCAGACTGACAGCCCAGTTGGCAGGAAATTCAGCCTCGCCGGAACTCGGCTATAAGGTCACGAAAAGGCTTTTGTCGTCGCGGGAGCCGTTCACCGCCCTGTTTGCGTTCAACGACATATCTGCCATCGGAGCCATACGCGCATTGCGCGACTCGGGATTGAAGACCCCCGGGGATGTCTCAGTGGTGGGATTCGATGACATTTTTAGCGCAGCCTACCATACCCCGGGCCTGACCACGATCCGGCAGCCATTACGGAAAATGGGGAAGATGGCTGCGGAGAGCTTGTTGCTTAGTATCGCCCGGCCCGACCTCCATTCCAACGCGAAACAAATTATGGTCGAACCCGAGCTGGTGATTCGGGAAACCACCTGCCCGGCGTCTGATCACCGGCTAGGATGCTTACGTAAGGACGCTTCCCATGCAAAAGACTAAGCGAGCCAGATTTAGAGTTCCAGGACAATCGGTTCTGGCTTTGCTCGCTTCCCTGTTGAGTCTGGCGCGAGTGACCCCCGCCGCGATGGCGGCAGAAAACGACGAAGTCACAGTGATTAAAAATGTTGAAGCGAAGATGCGCGATGGCGCGACGCTACGCGCGGCGTCCGAAGCTGGAGCGCACGCATCCTGTGCTGCTGGTGTGCACACCCTACGAGTGGATCAGCGACTTCGGTCTTAAAGGAATGGCCCTGAGGACATGTGGTGATCGCGCAGGCCGTGCGCGGTCGATTTATCGGAGGGGAGTGTACCCCTTCAGGTACGAGTCGCAGGAGGGTTACGACACTGTGCAGTGGGCTGGCGCTTCCCTACTCGAATGGGGAGGTAGGAATTTTTTGGTGGGGGTGTATGTGGGCGCGACGCAATTCCTGGCGGCCCTCGCATACCCGCCGCACTTGCTGGCAATTTGCCCCGCCGTGACCGCGTCGAATTACCACGACGGCTGGACGTATCAGGGCGGAGCGTTCGAGCAGTGGTTTAACGACTCGTGGACGACAGGCTTTGGCGGAAAACACCATACACGGCGGCGCTCGGAAGCCGGTGAAGATTTTTGTGTTGGGAAAAATGAGGTGGCGTGAAGAAGACAATTGGCCGCAGGCGCGTCCCGAAAACACGAAGTATTACCTGCATTCGGCGGGCGCTGCGAACGGAATAGTCCCGAGCGGTCCGGGCAGGCGGAAGCGCTTCGCTGAACACTGTCGCTCCAGCGGAAGAGAAGCCCGACCAGCATCTTTACATCCGAGCGAAGCGGGACCGAGCATTGGCGGGCCATTGTGCTGTGGGGCACTGCCGACGGGGATTGGGCCGGACGATCAGCGACCGGCGGAGGCGCGCGGGACGTGCTGGTATACACCTCGCGAGTATTTGCGAAGGACACCGAGATGACGGACCGGTCTCTCTGGATTTGTCCGTGAGCAGCTCAGCGGTGGATAGGGACTTTCACGGGGATGCTCGTCGATGTCTGGCGAATGGCTTTGCGCAGAGCCTGACGGGTGGAATCCTGCGGCTGCGCTACAGGAATTCACAGCAGAAACCAGAGCTGGCGAATCCGGGAGAGACTTACCACATCATGGGGCACCGGTGGGCGACAAACAATTGTGTTTCTGCCGGGCACAAGTTGCAATGGAAACTTCCAGCAGCACTTTTCCACTGTTTGATCGAAACCTGAACACCGGGGAAGAGCAGGCGCGTGGGACGCAGATGGTGAAAGCCACGAATGTGATTTATCACGATAAGCTCCGGCCTTCGGCATTGGTAGTGCCAATCCTTCCCTAGAATGAAGATCGGCACTTAAGCATTTCGATCCTCGGCCGGGCGTATAGGATGCCGAAGTCTTATGAGGGAAGCGAAGACGGGCAGTGGATTGTTGATCGCGCTGCTCCATGCAGGATTTGTTCTGACGGGCGTCGTGAACACCATGCTGGGACCAATGCTGCCAGCGCTATCCGTGCGCTGGGCATTGAACGATGCGCAAGCTGGATATCTTTTCACGGCGCAGTTTGGCGGATCGCTGCTCGGAGTGATGGGATCGAGCCTGATGTCACGCCTAGGCTACCGGATCTCTCTCCTTCCCGGCCTCATATTCATGGCGCTAGGTTCCGCTGCACTGACCGCGCCGAATTGGAAACTCGGACTGATTGCTGCATTGTGGTTTGGAATCGGACTCGGCCTTACCATTCCCACCACCAACCTGCTGATTTCCGATTTGCATCCGGGAAAACGTGCTGCGGCTCTGAGCCTGGTGAATTGCTCCTGGGGATTGGGCGCTGTGGGATGCCCGCTCCTCGTGGCTGGACTGCAGCGCGTGAACCGCAGCGCCGATTTTCTTTACGGAGTTGCCGCCGCCCTGCTCTTCGTGACGGCCAGCACAACGCAAGTCTCTTTCCCTGCCTCTGGAGCGCCGGCGCTGACAGCTTCCGCTTCCGAGCTTGATGCCTCCTGTTGGCGGAGCCGCTTCGTGCCGATTCTTGGTGCGATCTTTTTTCTTTACGCGGGAAGTGAGGCGGCGGTAGGTGGCTGGAGCGCCTCTTTCGCACAACGGATAATGACAGGATCCAAGACCTCTTGGGCCATAGTGCCTTCATTTTTCTGGGCCACGCTACTGCTGGGGCGTGCCTCCGCTCCCGTCGCCCTGCGGTTTTTGACGGAATCAAAGCTGGCCACATTCGGACTTGCGCTGGGTGGAATCGGCATAGTGGCGTTATTAAAAGCCACAAATTTATTCGCTCTTGCCATGGCTGTAAGCATGGCTGGGCTCGGCTTCTCTTCGGTTTTTCCCATCGCGATCGCCGCGCTCTCTAGTAAGTTCGGCCCGATGGCCTCCCGGATTGCAGGCCTGATGTTCGGCTTGGCGGCCCTGGGCGGTGCCACGCTTCCCTGGCTGGTCGGCTACTTTTCCACTAAGCTCAACAATCTGAGGTATGGATTACTGGTTCCCCTGTTCGGCAGTATCGCTATGTTGATTCTGAATGTGTTGCTTTCCAACCCCGCACCACCGAATGAAGAGCACAACCAGGCGTGTTAGACGACGGCGGGCGATTGCTAGTATTCTGGATCGGTGGGCACTGACTGTCCCGTTATCCTGAGAGTTCGGTATCGAGGTCACCATGAGAAAAGAGTATCCAGAGGCACTCACTCGACGGGAGATGCTGCGAATGAGCGCGGCTGGAATGCTTGCCGTTTCACTGCCCTCTTTCGCTTCCTACGACGGCGAATACCCAGCGTCGCCAACGCAAACCAGCGGCGCGAACGCAAACGACGAGCAGCTGCTGGACGAGATCGAAAGAAGTGCATTCGATTTCTTCTGGAATGAGGCGTCAGCGCAGACTGGTCAAGTCAAAGATCGGGCGTTGGCCAACGGAAACGACAAAAGAACGATTTCCAGCATCGCCGCTACGGGCTTCGGGCTGAGCGCGTTGTGTATCGCGGACCGGAGAGATTATAAATCCAGTAAGGAACTGCGTGAGCGCGTGCTCAAGACGCTTCAGTTTCTGACGAAGATGCCGCATGAGCGTGGCTTCTTTTATCACTTCATCGATATGCATTCGGGCGAGCGGGCGTGGAAGTGCGAGATCTCCTCAATCGATAGCTCAATCCTCATGTGCGGGATCCTCATGGTGCGCCAGCATTTTGGGGATGCACAGATCCAGGATATGGCAACCGAACTTTACGAACGAGTGGATTGGCCCTGGATGCTGAATGGCGGCAAGACGCTTTCCATGGGATGGAAACCAGATAGCGGCTTTCTTGATTCTCGCTGGAGCCATTACTGCGAGTTGATGATGATCTACCTGCTCGGCTATGGTTCAATTAAGCATCCTCTTGATCCCGCTACGTGGCACGAGTGGGATCGGCCAAAGTACACTTACCAAGGCATCACATACATCTCTTCAGGCGACCCGCTGTTCACGCATCAATACTCGCACGCCTGGTTCGACTTCCGGCACAAGAAAGATGCGTATACCGACTACTTCGAGAACTCGGTCAAGGCAACAGAAGCCCACAAGAGGTTCTGCATCTCGCTGCATGACAAGTACCCGGCTTACAACGAAGATCTGTGGGGCATCACTGCATCGGACTCCATAAAGGGTTACACCGCGTGGGGTGGCCCGCCTGCTGTCGGTCCAATTGACGGCTCGGTGGTGCCCTGTGCTGCGGGAGGGTCACTCCCTTTTCTATTTGGGGAGTGCATGGGGGTCATGCGGACTTTGAGGGGCAAGTACGGA
>CAYTQA010000006.1:18362-21271 GCA_964439495.1 uncultured Terriglobales bacterium
CGCCTTCAATCCGAATACTGAGTGGATCGATGGCGATGTCCTCGGGATCGATCTCGGTGTGACGATGCTGATGGCGGAAAATGCCCGCTCCGGATTCGTCTGGCAAACTTTTATGCGCAACCCGGAGATGCACATTGCCATGCAGAAGGCCGGCTTCAGAGCAACGGCATAGCCGCGTCCACGATTCGTACACTCCGCTGCAAGGCGGTTCCATTTTAAGTTTAAGGCGATGATAAGATTTTCGGCTGCCCGCTAGAATGCTCATCGCGTAATTTGTGGTTTTGCGATCGGAACGATGCAATCACCTCAAATTGTTTGAAAGAATCGCTGCGATCCGGTTTAAGGGAGGAGTCGAATGATCCCGCCAACCTCGCCTTGGATATTGGTAACTTCCTAATTGACACTGCGGAATCGGGTGTTTCAGTGCTCAAGAGCTCCTCTGTCGCACTATTTCTCTTTATTTGCCTTTCATCCCAAATACTTCTGGCGGCAGATGCTCCCGGCGCATTCCACTCTCTCTTGACTGATGACGTCCTGGCCGCGGGAAATGAATGGATTTCTTTGCCGACTCGGCATGGGGCATGGAGACATAGGTTTTGACCAAGCACAGATCTCTTGCGCATCAACGGTGCAAACCGCCCGAAGATGAACTCTGCCGCCGCAGCTTGTAAGGTGGTGAGCCCAGCTCTTTCCGCAACGTTGATGAAGACTATGGGAGCGCCTTCCACAAATACTCCGCCACCATGGGACGGTGCTGCGTCCTTCGGCGACCGTATTCGCAGGCGGCCCTGCAGAAAGTCCGCGACACGCGGAGACAGCCTTGAAATTTACCATGGTGGGCTTCTTTAAAAACAGCCCACTACCGAATTTAGTGGATTTGTTCCAGAGGAGTCGCTTTCTGCGGGCTAGCGGATGTTTTCTGGTTACGAATGGTGGCAAGTTTGTTCAGCATCAATTTGATCTCGGGGTTCTGCATGAAATTCTTCCATACCAGTCCCGTGCGATAGTTTTCGATCATCACCACAATGGGAGCTTGATTCAGACCCATGAAAATGGGCGCAACCCAGTTCTGATCTTCGTTATATGCGTCGCGGAAACCATATATCCCCCACAATTGAGAACCGAGGTCCCGATAGTAGTGCTTCAGAGCGGCCATCGAGGCCTCAGGCGTGTAGGGGAATGATGCCAGCGCTCCGGTCGGTGTAATCGTGCCGTCGTCCTGGCTTTCATTGGGCTCGTGGGCGAGGTACCCCGAGGGGCCGTCGCTCGCCGTCAATCCCCAGGCGTTTGCGCCGTAGCCAAGGTGGTGTCCCGGATTTTGAATACAGTAGGCTTGGTTAATTCGCGCGATGTTCCGATTGTTCTCGAAGTAGTTGGTGTAACGATCAGTGAGCGTGTGGGGATCGAATCCCATGTATGAATAGTGGGTGAAGAACAGAGGACCGCCGCGGCCTGCTCCGACATCGAGTTTAATTCCGAAATAGGTGTTGCTATTGAAATAGTGATCGCCCTCTTTCTTTCCTGACCAGCCTGCACGATACCGCAGGGCTTCTTCCGATTGTCCTGCCCATCCTGTGTAGTACATCTCCGCAGGGACAGCGTGCGTGGGAGAGGCAATCGCGAGCAAGTACACAATCATCACTTCGTTGAATCCGGTCAGGCGGTGATGGATGTGCCAAGTGAACTCCGGAGACCAATGCCAATACAGCGCGTCGCTATTGGGACGCTGGCGATACCAGTCCCACTCGACTTCTTGCCATAGACGCGTAATGCGCATGAAGAGATCGGCATTTTCGTGAAAGTACTGCCGCGCTGCAAGCAGGCCCTGGATGAGAAATGCAGTTTCGACGATATCGCCGCCATTGTCATACATTCCGAATAGCGGAATTGACTGCGCGGTGTTGCCGTTCAGGAAATGGGCCCACGCACCATGGTAACGTGGGACCTTTTCGAGGAAATTCAGAATCTTCGTCAGGCGCACGATGCCTTGTTGCCGCGTGATGAAGCCGCGCTCGACGCCAACGAGCAGCGCCATAATGCCGAACCCACTCGCGCCGGTGGCAACAATGTTATCGTCGCCAGGAATATTCTCGAGAGCCATACCAGCCTTCGGGTGAGCGCCTTCCCAGTAATAACGGAATGATGCTTCCTGCAGCATATTCACTAGCTCGTCATCGGTGAGTTCACGGGTGGAGGCTGATATCGCCGGGGACAGTGGAGACACGCGATAGCTCCGGTCGACGGCTGCAACTTTGTAAAAGGCTTTCTGGCCCGAGCGGCCAAGGTAATCGGAGTAGCGATGGATACTCGGAACCTGGATGCCAATCGGTTGAAAATCGCGGCCATCGAACGAGCGATAGATCATGTAATGTTGCAGCGAGCCGCTGTCGCCAGCGTCCCAGATGATATCGATATGACGGTCATAGCCCTTCGCCTGAAGGTTTGCGGGCGTAGCCAATAAGCCCGCTTTTTCGTCGGCTGCGAAATCGATCTTGATGTCATCGATCACCACCGAGTGCGGCGTGGCATCGGTTGAGTTCTGCACGAACACGATACTGCGCAAGTGGTGTGCATCAAAAGGATGGAAGGACGCAGCTGCGAAATGCTGCAGAGGTATCTTCGCCTGTACCCATTTCCTCGCAGGAAGATCTGCCATAAAATCAGCCAAATTCAGCGCTATCGAAAAGCCCCTGAAAGCATCGGTGAGTTGGACGAGCGGGAGCGCCGGTCTCGGTATCGGCGTTTCTGCATAGCACCAGAAAGAGAGCGTATCCCCGTCAAATTGCGGCGGAAGATTGCGTATATCGGGAACGTGAATTTCGGCCGACCAGCCTCCGTTCGGGTTCGATTGCCATTGCAACCTCAGTGCATTCGGCGGACTGAAGAAGATTTTCGTTTCGACCGGCAGA
>CAYTQA010000007.1:0-2918 GCA_964439495.1 uncultured Terriglobales bacterium
GTCGCCGGGACCGCTTTCTTTGTCTGGTACATACTGGTTTTTCAGGACTACCGCAAAATCACCCGCGCGCTGGTCCTGCTTTCGCTTCCTCTTTACCTGTATGTGGTGGCAGCAATCCTGACCAAGCCGCATCTCGGCTCCCTGCTCGCGGACACCTTTTTACCCAAGATGCAGGCCAGCACCGACTATACGGAGAATATCGTTGCGCTCTTCGGATCGTTCCTGACGCCCTACATCATCATCTGGCAAACCAGTTCGCGCGGCGATCCCGAACACCAGCATCATGCAGCGGATTCGATCCTATCCACTGTGGTTACATTTGTGTTGGCTTCCTCCATCATCATCGCGGCCAGCTCCGTGCTGCATCTAAACCAGGCGGTCGATATGACGACCCGGCAGGCAGCCGAGGCGCTGCGTCCGGCGGTAGGGGACTGGGGAGCAATCGTCTTTGCCATCGGCATCATCGGCTCCGGGATGGTGGCGCTCCCGGTGCTGACCGCATCCATGTGCTTCGATCTGGCGCAGGCGGTGGGGTGGAAGTCCGGACTGAGCGAAAAACCGTGGGAGGCCAAAAGCTTCTACGTGCTGATCTCCGCTGCGGTCTTTTTCGCGGTGGTCGCGAACTTCTTCCATATAAACCCGGCGACCGCGCTTTATTTTTCCATGATTTTGGCCGGAGTGCTTCTGATTCCCACTCTGATCTTCATCATCCTGATCTCCAATGATCGCCGTATCATGCGCACCACCAACACCCGCCTCCAGAACTTCTGGGTGGGAGCGGCAGCCGGGGCCGCGGTCGCGGCAGGCGTGGTGTATGTGCGCTACAAAATCTTCTGAGTTGAAATTTTCGGAGCGTGAAGACGTAACAGGGCATGAGTTTTACTGATGCCGTAACCGTCTACTTTGAATCGGATCCAGGCCCTGAAAAATATCCGGGTCTGCTATGCTCTGACAACGATGACGGTCTACAAAAACATCTCCGAGATGATGCAGGCCTATGCCGAGCAGGCGGTTGCGTCAGCCCGCGAGATGAACATCACGCTTGATTATCGGGAGGGCAGCTTGCAGCAACTGGAGCGGCTCCTTTCCCAGCTTTATCAGGAGCGTCCGACATCTTCCAGCAAGACTGCAACCGGCGAAGAGGACCCGGCTGTAAGTCAGGTGGACATCATGTCGCGTATCTGGGGTGGATACTTTGGCGAGGTCATACGCCGCTGCTGGGGCGGCGAGTGGACCCTGGAAACCTATCCCGGGACCAGCGCCTCCGTCGTCGCGCTCGATATCGAAGGCGCTAAATCTTTCCCGTGATGAAGGTCTACCGCCGCCTTTCCGAAGGGGAAAACGATAATGTCTGGAGCTTCTACCAGATGGTGCGCGAGAAAATCCAGAAGCAGCGGAAGATACAGTAATCGCTTGGACCTAGGAGGCGAAGGCGCGTAGCATCCATGCGGTCTTCTCTTGCCCGTCCGCAATCCCGTCGGCGAGATTCACAGTAGCGGTGTCCTTCGCTTCGGTGGCGAGCGAAGAAAGATCACGCAGCGATTCGTTCAGCTTGCTTAAATCGGCGCGGAGGTTCTTGACCATATGCTCGGCGGCCGGAGTCGAGCTGTCTTCCTTGATGGTGGCGAGCTTGAGCTGCTCGGCGAGCGTGCCGATGGGCTTGCCGCCCAGAGCGAGGGTGCGCTCCGCAATGTCATCGATGTTGGTGGCAATTTCGTTGTACATGGTCTCGAACTGCTGGTGAAGGCCGAAAAACTGGGGCCCAGTGACGTTCCAGTGATACGACCTGAGCTTCTGGTAGAACACCTGATAATCCGACTGCAACCGATTGAGTTGGGAAATGATCTTGGCTGACAAACAACTCTCCTGTATCCACATTATTTGAACAACGCATGTATTTGATTCGGCGCAGGCAGGCCAGGCATTTAAAAATTGCAAGTTTGCCTTTGTGTGTTGCCGCTGAATTTTTTCCCATCCTGCTCGAAAATCGGCGTCGAAACCAACTCGTGAATCATCTATATGGTTCATGTCTAATTTGGATCGTTTATTTTCCACATATCAGCTTGGGCCACTGAAGCTGAATAATCGGTTTGTCATGGCCCCACTTACGCGCAACCGCGCCGCCGAAGGCAATGTACCTACCTCTCTCATGGCGGAGTATTATGCCCAGCGCGCCACCGCCGGACTTATCATCGCGGAGGCCACGCAGGTTTCGCCCGAGGGCCAGGGATACGAGCGCACGCCCGGCATTCACTCTGAGGCTCAAGTCGAAGGCTGGAGAGGTGTGACCCAGGCCGTCCACTCAGCAGGCGGAAGGATCTTTCTTCAACTCTGGCATGTGGGACGCATCTCACACACCGCCTTGCAGCCCGGCAATCGCCCCCCTCTCGCTCCCTCCGCGATTCGCGCACAAGCCCAGACCTTCATTGCCGGAAAGTTCGTGGACGTCTCCGAACCCCGGGCCCTGGAATTGAGCGAGATTCCCGGCATTGTCGAGCAGTACCGCTCGGCGGCGCGCAGGGCCATGAACGCTGGCTTTGATGGCGTGGAAATCCATGCGGCGAACGGATACCTCATCGACCAGTTTCTGCGTGACAAAACCAACCACCGGACCGACCAGTATGGCGGCCCCATCGCGAACCGCTCGCGTTTCCTTCTGGAAATCGTGGAAGCGGTTACGCAAGAGGCGGGTGCGGAGCGCACGGGGCTGCGGCTCTCGCCGGTGACCACATTCGGCGACATCGCCGATTCCGATCCGCAGGGGCTTTTTAATCATGTCGTCAGTGAGCTCAACCGCTTCCGGCCCGTGTATATTCATGTCATAGAAGGAGAGACTGGGAACCGCAAGAAATCCCTGGCCTTCGACTACGACGAACTCCGGCGCCGCTTCCGGGGCACATACATCGCCAATAATGAAT